>NZ_MJIR01000060.1:0-56697 GCF_001878835.1 Microbacterium sp. AR7-10
GCAGCAGCAGCACGTCGGCGCTGTCGCTGGCACGGCCGGCACGACCGACCTGCTGGTAGTAGGCGACCGGCGACGACGGGGCGCCGAGGTGCACGACGAACCCGAGATCCGGTTTGTCGAAGCCCATGCCCAGGGCGCTGGTCGCGACGAGAGCCTTGACCTCGTTGCGCTTGAGCATCCCCTCCGACTCCTCGCGCTCCTCGGCATCCGTCTGGCCGGTGTACGCGCGCACCTCATGCCCCTGCTCGCGCAGCAGCCGCGCGGTGTCGACCGCGGCCGAGACCGTGAGCGCGTAGATGATGCCCGAGCCGGGCAGGTCGTTCAAGTGGCTGAGCAGCCAGGCCAGTCGCTGCGCAGAGGCGGGCAGCTGCAGCACGCCGAGGCGGAGGGATGCCCGGGCCAGCGGCCCGCGGATGGTCAGCACCCCGGCATCCGCCTGCGAGCCGCCGAGCTGCTCCGCCACATCCGCGACCACCCGGCTGTTCGCGGTCGCGGTGGTGGCGAGCACCGGCACCCCGGCTGGCATCTCGGCGATCAGCTCGCGCAATCGGCGATAGTCGGGACGGAAGTCGTGCCCCCAGTCGCTGATGCAGTGCGCCTCGTCGACCACGAGCATGCCGATCCGGCGCACCAGCGCGGGCAGCTGATTCTCGCGAAACGACGGGTTGTTCAGCCGCTCGGGCGACACGAGCAGCACGTCGACCTCATCGCGGTCGAGCCGCCCGATGACATCGGCCCACTCGTGCGCGTTGGTCGAGTTGATCGCCACGGCACGCACACCGGCTCGCTCGGCCGCCGCGATCTGATCGCGCATGAGAGCGAGCAGCGGCGAGACGAGCACCGTCGGCCCAGCCCCCTGCCTGCGCAGCAGCAGCGTCGCGACGAAGTACACCGCCGATTTGCCCCAGCCGGTGCGCTGCACGACCAGCGCACGGCGGCGCCCGGCGACCAGCGCCTCGATCGCCTCGTACTGCCCGTCGTGGAACGTCGCGTCGGGGCGCCCGACCAGCTCGCGCAGCGCGGCGAGCGCGGCATCGCGGATGTCGGTCGAGGTCGTGGAGGTCATGCCCTCCACTCTGCCGCACCCCGCCGACACCACCGCGGTCCCGCCAACACTGCCGAGACGCGCCGAGACCCGCCGACACCAGCCTCGCTCGCGCCGCGGTCGCCTACCGTAGAGGCATGATCAGCCGCGAACTGGCCGTCGCCCTGCGCGAGACGGGTCTCATCTGGCATCCGGCCAGCGGCGATCGCTTCGTCCTCGATCTGCCCGATGAGATCGAGCTGGAGGCCGAGGCCGACATCTTCACCGTCAGCGAGATGACGATCGAAGCGCGCACGACCCCGTCGGGCACCGACCTCGCCTTCAACGGCACCACCGAGTGGGCGCTCGACGCCGTGCAGCTGTCGGAGGCGGTCTGGCTGCCCAGGGAGGATCAGCTGCGCGAGCTGCTGCGTGGCACGTTCCGTTCACTGCGGCGCCTGCCCGACGCGTTCGTCGTCGAGATCGAGATCGCCGGGGAACGCCTGGGTTTCGAGCATCCCGAACCTGCCGAAGCCTACGGGCAGGCGCTGCTCACCCTGCTGCGCCGCGCTCGCTGACACCCGTCTTGCCCGCCCGACTCCGGCGTGCGAGAATTACCAAACGAACGGTCAGTAAACCGATGGAGTCGACGATGACCAGCCCCGCAGACCTCTCCCTCGTGCACCACGCACCCTCCGACGAGGAGCACAGCTTCGACGAGCTCGTGGCGAACGAGCAGCGCATCGAGCCGCGCGACTGGATGCCGGACGCGTACCGCAAGACCCTGATCCGGCAGATCTCGCAGCACGCGCACTCCGAGATCATCGGGATGCAGCCCGAGGGCAACTGGATCACCCGCGCACCCAGCCTGAAGCGCAAGGCCATCCTGATGGCGAAGGTGCAGGACGAGGCCGGCCACGGGCTCTACCTCTACTCCGCCGCGCAGACCCTCGGCACCACGCGCGAGGAGATGATGCGCCAGCTCATCGACGGGAAGGCGAAGTACTCGTCGATCTTCAACTACCCCACCCCCACCTGGGCCGACATGGGAGCGATCGGGTGGCTCGTCGACGGCGCCGCCATCGTCAACCAGGTGCCGCTGTGCCGCGCCTCGTACGGCCCGTACGCGCGGGCGATGGTGCGGATCTGCAAAGAGGAGTCGTTCCACCAGCGGCAGGGATTCGAGATCCTGCTCACGCTGATGCAGGGCACTGACGAGCAGCGCGAGATGGCGCAGGATGCCGTGAACCGGTGGTACTGGCCGAGCCTGGCCATGTTCGGCCCGCCCGACGACCAGTCGCCGAACTCCGCCCAGTCGATGAAGTGGAAGATCAAGCGCTTCTCGAACGACGACCTGCGCCAGCGCTTCGTCGGGATGCTCGTGCCGCAGGCCGAGATCCTCGGGATCACCCTGCCCGATCCCGACCTGAAGTGGAACGACGAGACCCAGCAGTACGACATGGGCGAGATCGACTGGGACGAGTTCTTCGAGGTGCTGAAGGGCAACGGCCCGTGCAACGCCGAGCGCCTCGAACGTCGCCGGACGGCGCACGAGGACGGCGCGTGGGTGCGCGAAGCGGCCACCGAGTACGCCCGGAAGCATGCGTTGCGAACGCAGGTCGCGTCATGACCGAGCAGACCCCCTGGCCTCTCTGGGAAGTGTTCGTGCGCGCCAACCGGGGACTCAGCCACGTGCACGTCGGATCGCTGCTGGCTCCGGATGCCGAGATGGCCGTGCGCAACGCCCGCGACCTCTACACGCGCCGCGGAGAGGGTGTGTCGATCTGGGTGGTTCCGGCGGATGCCGTCACCACCAGCGATCCGGATGCCAAGGATGCCTACTTCGAGACCTCGGAGGGCAAGAACTACCGGCACGCCGTGTACTACACGGCGTCGGAGGGGGTGCCGCACCTGTGACCGACGACGTCCATGTCTCCGTCGCGGAGCTGCACCTGGCATCCGAACTCGCCGGCGGCGACACTCGCGCCGGTTCGGCGGATATCGCCGAGTACGCCCTGTGGCTGGGCGATGACGCGCTGATCCTCTCGCAGCAGCTCGGCGCGTGGATCTCGCGCGCCCCCGAGCTCGAGGAGGACGTCGCGCTCGGCAACATCGCCCTCGACCTGCTCGGCCACGCGCGCTCGCTGCTGCGCTACGCCGGATCGTGGGACGGACGCACCGAAGACGACCTGGCGTACTTCCGCGACGAGCCGGAGTTCCGCTGCGCGTGGATCGTGCAGCAGCCGAACGGCGATTTCGCGCAGACCATCGCACGCCAGCTGGTCGCGTCGACGTACATGTACGAGCTGTATTCGGCGCTGCGCGGATCGACCGACGAGACCTTCGCCGCGATCGCCGCGAAGTCGCTGAAAGAGGTCGACTACCACCGCGACCACGCCGTGCAGTGGGTGCTGCGCCTGGCCGGCGGCACCGTGCTCTCACGCGAGAAGATCATCCGGGCGCTGGCGGATGTGTGGCCGTACGTCGACGAGCTGTTCCGCGACGAGCCGCTGATCGACCGGCTCGACGGCGTCGCCGCGCGCCCCTCGACCCTGCACCCCGGCTTCGACGCTGTGATCGACACGGTCTTCGCCGAGGCCGAGCTCGTGAGGCCCGACGCGAAGGCATCCCGCGCGGGCGGCCGCCACGGCTCGCACGCCACCCCGTTCGGTCACCTGCTCGCCGAGATGCAGGTGCTCGCCCGACGGCATCCGGGGGCGACATGGTGACCACCACCGAACGCACCGGCCGCGCCCGCGCCCTCGCGGCCGCCGTCGCCGACCCCGAGATCCCTGTGCTCAGCATCGCCGACCTCGGGGTGCTGCGCGACGTGCGAGTCGACGGCGAGCGCGTCGTGGTCGACATCACCCCCACCTACTCCGGATGCCCGGCGATGGACGCCATTCGCGACGACATCATCCTCGCGCTGACCGCCGACGGGTTCGCCGACGTCGAGGTGCGTCTCGTGCTCTCCCCCGCCTGGACGAGCGATTGGATGAGCGAGGACGGCAGGCGCAAGCTCGTCGAGTACGGCATCGCCCCGCCGTCCGGCCGCGCGGCCCATCGCGAGGGTCCCATCCGGGTGACCCTCGCGGTGAAGTGCCCCCGGTGCGGCTCCCTCGACACCCGCGAGGTGTCGCGCTTCGGCTCGACGTCGTGCAAGGCGCTGTTCGAGTGCCGCGCGTGCCTCGAGCCCTTCGACCACTTCAAGGTGATCTGATGGAGGCGATCTGATGCCGCTGTTCCGGATGCCCGCTGCCACGGTCGACGACGAGAGCGCCCCGCACCGGGCGGGTGACCGCCACCGCGCCCGGTTCCACGCCCTCACCGTCTCGGACGTGCGCCGGCTCACCGATGACGCGGTCGAGGTGACCTTCGCCGTGCCGGCCGATCTCGCCGACGACTACGCCTACCTGCCCGGGCAGTACGTCGCGCTGCGCGTGCAGCTGGACGGCACCGAGGTGCGCCGCTCGTACTCGCTGTGCCGCCCGCCCGCCCCGGTGCGCGACGGCGCGACCAGCCTCAGCGTCGCGGTCAAGCGCGACGAGGGCGGGCTGTTCTCCACCTGGGCGCAGACCGAGCTGACCCCCGGATTCCGGATCGATGTGATGAGCCCGCAGGGCACGTTCACATCAGGGCTCGAGCATCTCGACGGCGCGCACGTCGTCGGCATCGCGGCAGGGTCGGGCATCACGCCGATGATGGCGCTCGCGCGCACCCTGCTCGCGGCATCCGACAGCACGCGCTTCACGATGCTGTACACGAACCGGTCGACCAGCGACGTGATGTTCCTCGAGGACCTCGCCGACCTCAAAGACCGCTACCCCACCCGACTCGTGCTGCATCACGTGCTCTCCCGTGAGCAGCGCACCGCCCCGGTGCTCTCGGGCCGCATCGACGAGCAGAAGCTGCGCACCATCCTCGATTCGCTCATCCTGCCGTCGACGGTCGACGAATGGTTCCTCTGCGGGCCGTTCGCGCTCGTCGACCTGTGCCGTGAGGTGCTGGCCGAGCGGGGCGTGCCGAACGAGCACGTGCGGTTCGAGCTGTTCACCACCGGCGATGCCCGCGCCGAACGCGGACCGCGCCGGGTCGAGGTGCGGGCGGGTGAGAAGTCGTACCGCATCGAGGTCAACCTCGACGGCGTCTCATCGACCGTCGAGAGTCCTGTCGACGCACACGAGTCGGTGCTGAACGCGGCGCTGCGCGTGCGACCGGGTGCCCCGTTCGCCTGCTCGGGAGGGGTGTGCGGCACGTGCCGGGCGCGGGTGCTCGAGGGCAGCGTGACGATGACCGAGAACTACGCTCTCGAACCCGACGAGATCGAGCGCGGATACGTGCTGACCTGCCAGTCCCACCCCACCAGCGACCGTCTCGTCGTGGACTACGACGTCTGAGCCCCCATCGCCCCAGGAGCCGTCATGATCGACATCCGCATCTCCGACGACGTCGCCCGGATCACGCTGAACGCTCCGGAGCATCTCAACGCGCTCGACGAGCAGGCCCTGCACCAGCTGCGGGCGGCGTACGACGAGGCCGAACGCGCCGGCGTGCGCGCTCTCGTCCTGCGCGGCGAAGGCCGATCGTTCTGCGCCGGCCGCGACATCTCCGCCGTGGACCCGCGTGACGACGACGTCATCGGCTATCTCGGTGGCATCGTCACCCCGCTGCTGAAGCGCATGGCGGAGTTCCCCGCGCCCACGTTCGCGGTCGCGCACGGTGCGTGTCTGGGTGTCGGGCTCGGCCTGCTCATCGCGACCGACGTCGTGTACGTCGCCGAGTCGGCGAAGATCGGCTCGCCGTTCGCCGCGCTGGGTGCGACGCTCGACTCCGGTGGGCACGCCCTGTTCGCCGAGCGGCTCGGCGCGCACAAGACCCTCGACCTCATCTACACGGGGCGGCTCATGTCGGGCTCCGAGGCCGTGGCATCCGGACTCTTCTCCCGCGTCTTCCCCGACGAGGCGGTGCACACGGCCGCCGAGGACGCCGCCCGCGCCGCCGCCCACGGCGCGACCGCGGCGTTCCTCGCCAGCAAGAGGCTGATCGCCCGCATCCGCGACGAGCGGCTGGCGCTGTGGGAGTCGATCGACATCGAGAACGCCGCGCAGGCCGCGCTCTGCGACACCGACGACTACCGCGAGGGCTTCGCCGCGTTCCAGCAGAAGCGCGAGCCCGAGTTCCGCGGGCGCTGACTCCGGCTCGCTGCGCAACCCCCTGCATCCATGTCGGCGGCCGGTGCGAGGATGCCGGGATGATGCTCTCCGAGCTGCTCGCCGCGACCGACGAGGTCGCCGCCACGTCCTCCCGCCTGGCCAAGATCGACGCTCTCGCGCGACTGCTGGCGGCCGCTCCCGCAGACGAGCTGCGTCCGCTGATCGGGCTGCTGCTCGCCGCACCCCGCCAGGGCCGGCTCGGCGTCGGGTGGCGCACGCTGGCCGGACTCGAGGTCGCGCACGCGGACGCGCCGACCCTGACGATCGCAGAGGTCGATCAGGCGCTGGATGCCCTTGCCGAGACCTCCGGAACCGGCTCGACGGCCGCACGGCAGAGCGTGCTGCAGAGGGTGGCCGCGCGGTGCACCGCGGCGGAATGGGATCTGCTCTCGCGGGCGATGATGGGAGAGCTGCGCACCGGCGCGCTCAGCGGCGTGCTGATCGACGCGATCGCCCGCGCGTCGGATCGCCCGGTGGCGACCGTGCGTCGCGCGGCGATGCTGTCGGGCGACCTCGGCGAGACGGCCGCCGTCGCCCTCACCGGAGACGAGAGCGATCTCGACGCGATCGGGCTGGCCGTCGGACGCCCCGTCATGCCGATGCTCGCCTCCACCGCCGCCACGCCGACCGCCGCGTTGGAGATCACCGGGCGGGCGTCGGTGGAGTACAAGCTCGATGGGGCGCGCATCCAGGTGCACCGGCGCGGCGATGAGGTCGGCGTCTACACCCGCAGTCTCGCCGACGTCACGCACCGCGTGCCCGAGCTGGTCGACATTGTTCGCTCACTGCCCGCACACGATGTGATCCTCGACGGCGAGACGCTGTCGCTCGATGAAGACGGCGGTCCGCGGCCGTTCCAGGAGACGATGTCGCGGTTCGGCGCCGACGTCGCGCGTGAGCTGGCGCTGCGTCCGTGGTTCTTCGACATCCTGCATGTCGACGGCCGCGACCTCATCGACGAGCCCCTCAGCGTGCGACTGGCCGAGCTCGAACGCGTCGCGGGCGAGTGGCGGATGCCCGGCGTCGTCACCGGCGATCCGGCTGAGGCCGAGCGGCTGTCGCGCGATGCCCTCGCCGCCGGACACGAGGGCGTGCTGGTCAAAGCCGTCGAATCGACCTACACCGCCGGGCGCCGCGGGAAGTCCTGGGTGAAGGTGAAGCCCGTCCTCACGTACGACCTCGTCGTGCTCGGCGTCGAATGGGGCTCGGGTCGGCGCACCGGGATGCTGTCGAACCTGCACCTCGGCGCACGGGACCCCGACGGCGAATTCGGCGAGCCGGGCGGGTTCGTCATGGTCGGCAAGACCTTCAAGGGGCTCACCGACGAGCTGCTGCGCTGGCAGACCGAGACCTTTCCCGCGCTCGAGACCAGACGCACGGCGAGCACGCTCTTCCTGCGGCCCGAGACCGTCGTCGAGATCGCGATCGACGGTGTGCAGCGCTCACCCCGCTATCCGGGCGGCATCGCGCTGCGATTCGCGCGGGTCAAGGGCTACCGTCCTGACAAGAGTGCCGGCGAGGCCGACACCATCCAGTCGCTCAGGTCGCTCCTGCGCGGCTGACCGCGTCGAAACGCATCACGCCGACGCCGGCAGCCCCTGATCCTCCTCGACGACCGTGCCCTTGAACGACCACGGGAAGTTGATCCAGAGATCGGTGTCCTTCCAGGCGAAGTCCGGCTGGATGATCGTCGACGGCTTCGTGTAGATGGTGACCGAGCGCACGTCGGCGCCCTTCTCCTTCAGCAGCTGCACGGCGAGCGCGAGCGTGCGCCCCGAGTCGGCGACGTCGTCGACGAGCAGCACGCGCCGTCCGTTCAGGTACTCCATGTCGAGCTCGGGCGGCAGCACCTCCGGCGCGTCGAGCACGGTGCCGATGCCGGTGTAGAACTCCATGTTGATCGCACCGCAGTTCTTCACACCCAGCCCGTACGCGATGGCCCCCGCAGGCAGCAGACCGCCTCGAGCGATCGCGACGACCACCTCCGGCACGAAGCCGCTGTCGATGATCCGACGCGCCAGGTCGCGTGTCGCATCGCCGAATCCGTCCCAGGTGAGCGTCTCGCGCTCGATCGCTGCCTCAGTCATCGCTCCATTCTGTTACACCGATGACGGACCGGCGAACGGATTCCGCGCCTGTCCAGCCGGGATGAGGTAGAAACGAAGGAGGGATCGCGTCGCCCGCCGCATCCCTCATCCCGATTTCCGAGGTCTTTCCACCATGTGCCGCCTGTTCGCCTTCGTCTCGCCCGATCGCTCCACTGCCCACCGGGAGCTGGGCCGAGACGGCATGGAGAGCCTGCTCTCGTTGGCGCGCCTGCACGGCGACGGCTGGGGCTGGGCGGGCGTCGGCGCCCCCGGGCAGCCGCCCGCGGCGCACCGGTCGGCGCGATCCGCCGTCGGCGATGCGGCGTTCGAGCAGGCGATGCACGCCGAGTGCCGTGCGGCCGTCGTGCACCTGCGCTGGGCCACCGCCGGCCTGCCTGTGCTCGACTGCAACGCGCATCCCTTCACCGCCGACGGCATCGCCTTCGCGCACAACGGCTCGATCAAGCCGCTCGACCAGCTGAGGTCGCTGCTCTCGCCCGAGAGCGTCGCGTCGCTCACCGGCACCACCGACAGCGAGATGTACTTCGCGCTCATCCGCGAGCAGGTCGCCGAGGGTCTCGGCCTGCACGAGGCGACGACGCGGGTCGCCGCGATGCTGCGAGAGCTGTTCCCGCTCGCCAGCCTGAACGCGCTGGTGCTCGATGAAGAGCAGCTCGTCGTCGTGCATGCCAGCGCCACCAGCATCCTCACCGACCACGATCTCTCCCGCCTCGCCCCGCTGGCCGATGTGCTGCCCAGCGAGCACAACGAGGACTACTTCGCGCTGCGGTGGCGCCAGAGCGCCGACGGCACGATCGCGGTCGGGTCGACGGGTGTCGCCGGCGCCGGGTGGACCGCCCTGCCGTCCGAGTCCGTCACCTCCATCCGGCTCGCGGATCGCTCGGTCTCGACCCTCGAGCTGGCCGCCGCTCACGCCCTGCACGGCTGAGGAGCGACGGCCGGCCCGGCCGGCTCAGCGACGGTGCCTGTCGGCCTGCTCGCGCAGCTCCCGGCCCTCCTCGATGGTCTTCTGCTCCTTCTCCTGCATCTTCTTGCTCTGCCGGTCGTCGCGCGGCGGCAGCTGGATGCTCTCCTCCGCCTCGATGCCGGCCTGCAGCTGCCGACCCCGCTCCATCTCGGCGTCGAACTCGGCGCCGAACAGCAGCGACAGGTTCACGATCCAGAGCCACAGCAGCAGGATGATGACGCCGGCGATGCTGCCGTACGTCTTCTGATAGTTGCCGAAGTTGATCACGTAGAAGAAGAAGCCGAGCGAGGCGATCACCATGATCAGCAGCGCCACGAACGCTCCGAGACTCATCCAGCGGAACTTCGGCTGCTTCACGTTGGGGCTGCCGTAGTACAGGATCGCGAGGGCGAGAACGGCGAGGATCGCGATGACCGGCCACTTGGCGATGCTCCACACCGTGAGCGCCACGCCGCCGAGCCCGATGGCCTCTCCGATGGCCTCGGCGATCGGGCCCGAAACGATCAGCAGCAGCACGATCGCCACCGCGATCACCAGCAGGATGACGGTCAGCAGGAGCACCATCGGCCGCAGCTTCCAGAACGGGCGGCCCTCGTCGATCTCATAGACGGTGTTCATCGCCTGCGAGAACGCGCCGACGTAGCCCGACGCCGACCAGATGGCGCCGGCCAGACCGATGATGAGCGCGAATCCCGCGGTATCCGACTGAGCCAGCTGCTCGATCGGCTGGCGCAGGACCTGCACGACCGACTCATCGGTCACCCGTCGCAGCACGCCGACTAGCAGGTCGGTCGTCTGCTTCGCCTGACCGAACAGGCCGACGAGCGAGACGACGGCGAGCAGCGCGGGGAAGATCGCCAGCACGCTGTAGTACGTCAGCGCGGCAGCGAGGGTGGTGCACCGGTCGCGGGAGAACTCCGAGACGGCCCGCTTGAGCGCGTACGTCCAGGAGGGCTTGTCGATCTGCTGCGGCGTCTGCGGCTTGCGCGCGTCGTCGGGCGGCGGCGCCTGCCGCTCTTTCGCGGTGCTGGTCTCGGCATCGCTCTGGGATGCCGGCTGCTCGAGGTTTCCGGACATGACGCCCTCCGTGCTGGTGCGTTCCTGCTGCTGAGCGAACCACTCTCGCTGACGCGGATGGCTCGTGCCACGGGCTCGACGCACGGCGCCGCCGAGGCTATCCTGCGGCGCCGAGATGCGCTCAGCCGGGCCCGAACCGCCGGTTAGAATCGGAACGTCCGGCCCCTGAGGCCGGTGCTCGAAAAAGGGGCACGAAGCACTCCGCGACGCGGCGTGAGGCGCGAGACACATACGGATCCCTCCGTTCCCTGTCTTGAAAGGCGCTTCACCATGCCCACCGTCTCGGCCCACGTGGCACTCACTCTCGCTCAGCACATCGATCACGTCTTCGGCGTGATGGGCAACGGCAACGCGTATTTCCTCGACGCGATCGAGAAGCAGACCGGCGCCGTCTTCACCGCCGTGCGCCACGAGCAGGGCGCCGTGGTCGCCGCGGACGCGCACTTCCGCGCCTCCGGCCGGATCGCCGCCGCCACCTCGACGTACGGCGCCGGCTTCACGAACACGCTCACCGCTCTGGCCGAGGCTGTGCAGGCGCACGTTCCGCTCGTGCTCGTCGTCGGCGACGAGCCCACCTCGGGACCCCGCCCCTGGGACGTCGACCAGATCGCGATGGCCTCGGCCGTGGGCGCGCGCACCTACACGACAGGGCATGCGGATGCCGCCGCCACCACCGTCATCGCGATCGAGCACGCCCTCACCTATCGCGTGCCCGTCGTGCTCGCCATCCCCTACGACGTCGCCGCGCTCGAGGCGGGCCCCGTCGCTGCGGCACCCGAGCCGCGCCTCCCGGCACCCCTCGCACCGCGCGGTGAGTTCGCCTACGGGATGCTCGACGAGATCGCCCACGCGCTGCGCTCAGCCGAGCGCCCGTTCCTGCTCGCCGGCCGGGGCGCCTGGCTGGCCGGCGCGAGCGACGCGCTCGGTGCGCTCGCGGAGTCGACCGGGGCGCTCACGGCATCCACCGCCCTCGGCCGGGGCGTCTTCCCCGACGCCCGCTACGACCTCGGCGTGACCGGCGGATTCGGCGCCGACGGCGCCATGCAGCTGGTGCGCGAGGCCGACGTCGCCGTCGTCTTCGGCGCCTCCCTCAACCAGTTCACGATGCGCTTCGGCGAACTGTTCGCCCCCGGCACGCGCGTCTTCCAGATCGACGTGGCACCGGCCGCGACGCACGCGCACATCGGCGGCTACGTGCGCGCGGACGCACGTCTCGCGGCCGAGGCGCTCGTCGAGAGGCTCAGCCCGGCATCCGCTGCCGATGGGCACGCCGCCTGGCGCGAATCGGTCGACGTGGCATCCGCTCGCGCTTACGCAGAAGGCGACGAACTCGCGCCCGACGGGCGGCTGGACCCGCGCTCTGCCGCACGCCGCATCGCCGAGCTGCTGCCGGAGGACCGCGTCGTCGTCTCTGACGGCGGCCACTTCATCGGCTGGGCCAACATGTACTGGCCGGTCGCCGCTCCCGACCGCATGATGATGATCGGCACGGCCTTCCAGTCGATCGGGCAGGGCTGGCCGAGCGTCGTCGGCGCCACCCGCGCCCGTCCCGAGCAGACGATCGTGCTGACCTCGGGCGACGGCGGCGGACTGATGGCGATCGCCGACCTCGAATCCGCCGTGCGCGCGGCCGCAGGCCGGGGCGTCGCGGTGATCTGGAACGACGCGGCTTACGGTGCCGAGGTCAATCTGTACGGACTCAAGGGCCTCGCCGAAGAGCCGATGCTCATCCCCGAGGTCGACTTCGCCGCGTTCGCAGCAGCCGTCGGCGCGGAGGGCGTCGTGGTGCGCACACTCGCCGACCTCGAGCGGCTGCGCACCTGGGCATCCGAAGATCCGGCCGACCGCCGCTTCCTCGTGCTCGACCTGCGAATCTCGGGCAAGGTCATCGCCCCGTACCAGGAGGAGATCATCCGCGTGAACTCCTGAGCGGGGCCTCCGGGTGTCACCCCGGGCGACGGCTCAGATCCAGCCCTTGTCCTGCGCGACGCGCACCGCCTGCGCGCGGTTTCCGGCGCCGGTCTTGCCGATCGCGGCCGACAGGTGATTGCGCACCGTTCCGGCGGAGAGGAAGACCTCTGCTGCGATCGCTGCCGCCGACCTGCCGTCGGCGGCCAGCCGCAGCACCTGCCGTTCCCGGTCGCTGAGCGGATTCGCCCCTTCGAACAGGCTCTTCTCGGCGAGCGCCGGATCGAGCACCCGCAGTCCGGCATGCGTGCGTCGCACGGCGTCGGCGAGCTGTTCGGCGGGCGCATCCTTCACCATGAATCCGCTCGCGCCCGCCTCCAGTGCATCTCGCAGGTAGCCGGGACGGGCGAATGTCGTCACGATCAGCACCCGGGTGGCCGGGCTGGCCTCGCGCAGGCGACGGGTCGCCTCGATGCCGTCGATCCCCGGCATCTGGATGTCCATCAGGCAGACGTCAGGCGTGAGGGCGACCGCGAGGCGCAGCGCCTCCTCGCCGTCCGCTGCCGCGCCGACCACGTCGATGTCGGGCTCCAGCTCGAGCAGCGCGGCGAGCGCACCGCGCACCAGGGCCTGGTCGTCGGCGACGAGCAGGCGGATGCTGTCGGTCGGCGTGCATGCGGGTGTCCGATTCACCAGCGCACCTCCACTCGCGTGCCCGCCTCCGCAGCGGGTCCGATGCGGAACGCTGCGCCCGCAGCTGCGGCGCGCTCGCGCATGCCGCGGATGCCGCTGCTTTCTGCTGCCGCCGTCTGACCCTCGTCGAGACCGCGTCCGTCGTCCTCGATCACGAGCCGGCCCGGCGACACTGTCACCCGCGCCTGACGGGCAGCGCTGTGTCGCAGCACGTTCGTGGTCGCCTCGCGCAGAATCCAGCTCGCCGTCAGCTCCTGTGCGGGTGAGAGCGCGTCAGGTGCTCCACGCACCTGCAGCGTCACTCCCCCGGCAGCGAGCGCCTCGCCACTGCTGGCCAGCTGCTCGCCCAGTGTGGTGCTGCGCGCTCCGGCTACCGTGGCGCGTGCGGCGGCGAGCGCCTCTGCGGTCAGGGCGGTGATGGCGGCGAGCTCGGTCTTCGCCCGCTCAGGATCGGAATCGATCAGACGCGCGGCGAGCTGTGATTTCAGTTGCACCACGGTGAGCGAGTGTCCGATGAGGTCGTGCACGTCGCGTGCGAGCGCCTCCCGCCCCTCGCTCGTGGCCAGCTCGAGCCCCAGCCGCTCGGCCTGCGCCGAACGGATGATCAGCCAGGTCGAGACGGTGTTCACCACCCCGAGCAGCATCACGACCACCAGCAGAGCGAAGTACGACGTGCCACCGGGCAGCAGGAAGATGCAGGCGGCAGTCATCAGCACGGCGACGATCGAGGTGACCCAGTGCGCCGCGCGCGTGAGGCCGTACGAGGCGAACGACATGATGAAGGGCAGGAAGCTCAGCGCCAGCGGCCCCTCCGCCGGCACCGACAGCGCCGCGCAGACGGTCAGTACGGCGAAGAGCATCCACTGTCCGGGCACAGGCGGAGAGCCGAGTCCGCCGCCACCGCGACTGCCCCGCACGAACCCGACGACGTACACAGCGGCGAACACGACCAGTGCCACCCACCCGGTGACGATCCACGCGCGCGACGCGTCGGAGCGCAGCAGAGCGATCACCGGGTACGCCAGAAAGATCATCCAGACGACCGCCATGAGCCATCCGTAGCGATCCCAGTGCGACGTGATCGCGGCGGGGCGCTCGGTGCCGCCCTGCTGCGCTGTCATGACTCCAACCTACTGATCATCCGCACCGTGCTCATCGCCGCCGGCGGGAGCGCCGCACACCCGCGAAGACCAGAGCCGCGAACACGGCCACCCAGACGACGATGTTCACCAGCACCGCCCAGAGCGGGTCGGTCTGCCCGGTGGTGAGGGTGCCGTCGGTGAGCGGCCAGCGGCTGAGCGCCACGAAGCCGTACAGCGGGGTGAGTCGGGCGATGTCGAGCATGACGCCGTCGAGCGGCATGAACACGTTGCCGAAGAAGGCGAAGAAGGTCATCGAGATCGATGCCAGCGCCGCGGAGGAGTCGGTGTTGAAGAAGAGCCCCACCCCCAGCCCGTACAGTCCGAACATCAGCCCGGTTCCGAGGACGATCCCCGCGACGGCGAACCAGCGCCAGGTCTCGTCGGCCGCCGCACCTGTGAGGATGCCGGTGACGAACACAGCAGCCAGGGCGAGCGCGGCGAACCCCAGCGCGTTGAGCAGCTTCGTCAGCGCGTAGCCGGCCGTGCTCAGCGGGGTCATCGCGAGCTGGCGCCCCCAGCCCTGCTGCGCCTCAGCGGCCGCCAGTGAGGTCAGCGAACTCATCGCGACCGCGGTTCCGTATGCCGCCATCGAGATCATCACGTAGAACGACACGTTGCCGTTTCCGGCCGACAGCTCGGCGTAGCCGGCCGTCGCACCGAAGAGCAGGTACATCACGACGGGCATGGCGAGTGTGAACGCGAGAGTGTACGGGTTACGCAGCTGCCGGATGGCCTCGATGCGCAGCATGGTGAGTGAGAGCCGCGGCGGCGCGGTCGTGGCGATGGTCATATCAGTCCTCCGTGAGAGCGGTGAAGGCGGTCTCGAGCGTAGGCGCCGTGATCTCGAGGTCGCGGCAGCCGGCCGCGAGGAGCGCCGCGGCGATGGCATCCGAGTCGCTCGCTCGCAGCGTCAGCCGCCCGGCGTCAACGCGCACATCGGTGGCGTCCTCCGATTCGCGGAGCCGGCGCAGAATGCCGGCGGCATCCTCATCATCGGCGGGCAGAGATGCGGCGATACCCCTCGCGCCGAGCCCGACGCGAAGCTGCGCGGTCGGGGCGTCTGCGACGATTCGGCCACGGTGCATCACCACCGTGCGATGGGCGAACTGCTCCGCCTCCTCGAGGTAGTGCGTGGCGAAGATGATCGTGCGCCCGGCGTCGGCATCCGCTCGCATCACATCCCAGAACCGACGCCGCGCCGTCACGTCCATGCCCGCGGTGGGCTCGTCGAGCACGAGGATGCCGGGATCGGCGACCAGAGCGAGGGCGAACTTCACGCGCTGCTGCTCGCCGCCCGAGCACTTAGCGACCCGGCGGCCGACGAGCGCGGTCAGGTCTGCCTTCGTAAGCACAGACGGAACGCGTGCCATCGCCGCCGCACCGTGCAGCGACGCGATGAGGCGCACGGTCTCGCCGACCGTGAGGTCGGCGAGCAGTCCGCCCGTCTGCAGCACCGCGGCGATCGCTCCCCGGCGCGCAGCCGCGGCGGGGACCATCCCCCGCACGCGCACGCTGCCCTCGCCGGGTTCGCTGAGGCCGAGCAGCATGTCGAGCGTGGTGGTCTTGCCGGCCCCGTTCGGCCCGAGCAGCGCGACCACCTCGCCGCGGCGGATGGTGAGGTCGAGTCCGTCCACGGCGCGGACGCGCTGGTCACCGGAGCCGAAGTGGCGGCGGACGCCGCGCAACTCGACGGCGATCGGCGGCGCGGTGTCGCCCCCGACGGCGTTCGGTCGGGCGACGTCGTTCGGCTGGGCGGCAGGTGGTCTCTCAGCGACTGTGGGCATGCTTCCAGCGTGGCCGCTCGGCACGACGGCATCCGGAGGGCAGTGTCACGATCTCGGCATGACACTCGTCATGCCTCGCGCTCAGGCCAGGTTCAGGATGCCGGCAGCAGCGCCCCGTCGAAGAACGCGCCGAGCTCGTCGACCGCGTCCAGCGGCAGGATCGCGGCGACGTACTGGTCGGGGCGCACGACGACCACGACTCCGTCGCGCGACAGCTCGCGCGTCTCGAAAATGTCGGTGTCGTTCCACTTGCTCGGGGCCGCCGCGTAGAGCTTCTCCCAGTCGGTCAGCCCCAGCGGCCCGGTCTTCGGGGCGAACAGCTCGGGTGCCGTCGTCACCTCAACGTCTTCGTACGAGCCCTGGTGGATCGCCTTCACGTCGAACACCGCATCGGCATCGCCGTCGGCCGGGGTGAAGCGCGCGAACACGTCGGCGGCCTGCGAAGCCCAGGTGTTCAGTCGCTCTCCCGACGCGTCGCCGAAGGCGTAGACGCGCCAGCGTCCGTCAGCGCGGGCGTGGTGGCCGAGGTGGATCACATTGCCGTCGCAGACCCGGGTGACCTCGGCCGACTTGAACCGCTTGCCCAGCGGGAAGCCGGCCGCGAGCGCTTGGTGCGCGTCGGTGCCGATGATCATCGACGAGGTGTACTGCGTCATGAACCCGGAGGGGAACTCGGCCGTGCCCAGGTAGAAGGTCGCGAGCTCCTGCGGGTCGGAGATCTCCTCGGGCTTGCGGGCCATCAGGCTCGACCACTCGCGATCGAAGTCGATCAGCTGCTGCGCGACCGGCTTGCGCTCGGCGCCGTAGGTCGCCAGCAGGGACTCGGGGCTGCGGCCGGTGAGCACCGAGCCGAGCTTCCACCCGAGATTGAAGCCGTCCTGCATCGAGACGTTCATGCCCTGGCCGGCCTTCGCGCTGTGCGTGTGGCAGGCGTCGCCGGTGAGGAAGACGCGCGGGGTGCGGCCGCTGCCGTCGATCACGTCGTCGAACCCGTCTGTGACCCGGTGGCCGACCTCGTACACGCTGTGCCAGGCGATGTCCTTCACGTCGATGGAGTACGGATGCAGGATCTCGTTCGCCTTGCGGATGATCTCCTCGATCGGCGTCTGGCGCACGCGGTGGTCGTCGTCAGCGGCGACCGCGCCGAGGTCGATGTACATCCGGCTGAGGTAGCCGCCCTCGCGCGGGATGTGCAGAATGTTGCCCGCCTCGGCGTTGATGGCGCACTTGGTGCGCCAGTCGGGGAAGTCCGTGTTCACCAGCACGTCCATGACGCCCCATGCGTGCGCGGAGGCGTTGCCGACGTGCTTGCGCCCGATCGCCTTGCGCACCCCGCTGCGGGCGCCGTCGCAGCCGACGACGTACTTCGCGCGGATTGTGCGCTCCTCGCCGGCATCCATGACCTGCACCTCGACGGGGTACTCCCCCTCGCCGTGCACCGTGAGGCCGACGAACTCCACGCCGTAGTCGGGCACGATGCGTCCCGGTCCGTCGGCGGCGGCCTCGGCGAAGTAGTCGAGCACCCGCGCCTGGTTGACGATCAGGTGCGGGAACTCGCAGATGTCGTACGCGTAGTCGGCCGTGCGGGCGGTGCGGACGATGTTCTGGCGGTTCTCGGGGTCGGGTCCCCAGAAGTTCATCCAGCCGATGTTGTACGCCTCCGCGACGATGCGCTCGGCGAAGCCGAAGGCCTGGAAGGTCTCGACGCTGCGCGGCTGGATGCCATCGGCCTGACCGAGCACGAGGCGACCGTCGCGCTTCTCGATGATGCGGGTGTTCACGTGCGGGTACTGCGACATCTGGGCGGCGAGCAGCATGCCGGCGGGCCCGGAGCCGACGATGAGCACGTCCACCTCGTCGGGAAGGGCGTCGGGCCGGTCGATTCCCAGCCCCTCGGCGGGGAGAACCCGCGGGTCGTGGGAGACATAGCCGTGGTGGTGGAACTGCATCGTCGTCGATTCCTTCCGGCGTGTTCTATATTGGAACACAGCGTTCTACTATTGAACAGATCGTATACGACGGCGCAGGCCGCCACAAGAGAACAGGAGCCGCCGATGACGGCCGCCCCCGCTTCACAGACGCTCAGCCGCGGCATCCGGATCCTCGAGGTCCTCGCCGACGGCCCGCTGTCGATCGACGAGGTCGCGACCCGACTCGACGTGCACCGCTCGATCGCGTACCGCCTGCTGCGCACGCTCGAAGACCACCGGCTCGTCGTGCGCGACGCGTCCGGGCGGATGGCCCTGGGGCCGCGCATGGCGGCGCTCGCCGCCGGCGTCGCGCACGACCTGCACGCCGAGGCCCTGCCCGAGCTGACCGCGGTGGCGAACGAGCTCGGCCACACCGCCTTCCTCGCCGTGCTCGACGGGGACGAGGTGATCACCCTGACCAGCGTCGAGCCGCGCCATGCCGTCGCGAATGTCGCGCAGCGGCCGGGCACCAGGCATCCGGTCACGGTCGGCGCGCCGGGCAAGGCGATCCTCGCCCAGCTGCGCGATGCCGAGTGGCCCGCCGTCGATGCGGCGCTGCGCGTCGAGGTCGAGGCCGTGAGCGTGCGCGGCTACGCGCTCAGCCACGACGAGGTGATCCCGAATCTCAAGTCGATCGCCGTGCCGCTGCCGCTGCGCGGCGTTCGTCCGGCGGCTCTCGCGGTGGTGCACGTGGCATCCCGGGTCGCGGATGCCGACATCGCCGCGCGCCTGCAGCGCTCTGTGGACGTCATCCGGGCCGCTCTCGACGGCTGAGCGCGCACCGGCCCCCGGACGACGAAGACGGGCCTGGAGGACGACGCGAGTCGCCTCCAGGCCCGCGGAGGTTCAGCAGCCGGAGGCGAGGGAGGTCAGGCCCTGGCGAGGCCGCGGATCGGGCTGACCGCCTGCTCGGCCTCGTGGTCGGGACCGAGCGGGATGCCGCTGCGATCGCGGAGCAGCAGCGTGGCGATGAGTCCGATCACGGTCATGCCCGCGAGATACCACGTGACCGACATCGTCGTCCCGGTCGCCTGCACCAGCGCAGTCGCGATGGTCGGGGCGAACGCACCGCCGGCGATCGCGCCGATCGCGTACGAGATCGACACTCCGGAGAAGCGGATGCTGGCGGGGAAGAGCTCGGTGTACAGCGCCGCCTGCGGGCCATACGTGAAGCCGAGTCCGAGGGTGAGGACGGCGAGACCCGCGAACATCAGACCGATGTCGCCGGTGTTGACCAGGGGGAACAGCGCGAACACACCGGCGAGCTGCATCACCCACCCGATGATGTAGGTGGTGCGGCGCCCCAGCTTGTCGCTGACGAAGCCCGCCAGCAGCGTCGAGAGCAGCCAGGTCACCGCCGAGCCGGTGACAGCCCACAGCACCGGTCCGCGCTCGAGAGCGAGCGGGCCGTCCGGGTTCGTGGCGTAGTTCTGGATGTAGCCACCGGTGGTCATGTATCCCACGGCGTTGTTTCCGGCGAAGACGAGCGCCGCGACGATCACGAGCAGCAGGTGCTTGCGGAACAGCTGCACGACCGGCATCCGCGCCTCCTCCTTGCGCTCGGCGAGCTCGGCGAACACGGGGCTCTCCTCGACGTTGCGTCGCACGTAGTAGCCGATGAGGATCAGCACGACGCTGAGCAGGAACGGAATGCGCCAGCCCCAGGCCAGGAACTGCTCGCCCGGAGCGACCGCCGTCATGATCGCCATCACGCCCGAGGCCAGCAGCAGACCGAGCGGGACACCGATCTGGGGCGAGGCGCCGAAGATGCCGCGCTTGGCCTTGGGTGCGTGCTCGACGGCCATCAGCACCGCGCCACCCCACTCGCCTCCCGCCGACAGACCCTGCAGGATGCGCAGCAGCACCAGCAGCAGCGGGGCGGCGATGCCGATCGCGTCGTAGGTGGGCAGCACGCCGATCAGTGCGGTCGCCGCCCCCATCAGGATCAGCGTCCACATCAGCACCACCTTGCGGCCGACCTTGTCGCCGAAGTGCCCGGCGAGGAAGGCGCCGAGCGGACGGAACAGGAAGCTGATGCCCACGGTCGCGAAGCCGATCAGGATGCTGTTCGCGCCCAGCGGCGCGAAGAAGAGCTGGCCGAAGACCAGTCCGACCGCGGTCGCGTAGATGAAGAAGTCGTACCACTCGACGGTGGTTCCGACCACCGTCGCGAACACGACGCGGCGACGATCGGCCGCATTGGCGATCGTGCCGGTGGGGGTGAATCCCTCGGGGGGTCGCGATGCCCGGGAACGGCGGGACTGCTCGTTCATGATGCTCCTTTGACGGCTCTGTCGGGGGGTGGTCTGCAGGAATGCTTGCCACCCGCAGAGGGATCATATACGATTTCGAATACGACGCACAAGGACTCCTCAGAGTCGCCCGTGCACCCGGCAAGGAGGCGCCCTATGACCGAGCTCGCCCGACCAGGCAAGATCATCGCGATCCACCTCAACTACGTCTCCCGTGCCGACCAGCGCGGCCGTCGCCCCGCCGCCCCCTCGTACTTCTTCAAGCCCGCCAGCTCTCTCGCCGCCACCGACGGCGTGGTCGAGCGCCCCGCCGGCACCGAACTGCTCGCCTTCGAGGGCGAGATCGCACTGATCATCGGCACCGCGGCCCGCCGCGTCTCGGTCGACGAGGCGTGGGCGCACGTGGCATCCGTCACCGCGTCGAACGACCTCGGCCTGTACGACCTGCGCGCCAACGACAAGGGCTCGAACGTGCGGTCGAAGGGCGGCGACGGGTACACACCCGTCGGGCCTGAGCTCATCGCCGCCGCATCGGTAGACCCGGCAGCGCTGCGGGTGCGCGCGTGGGTGAACGGCGAACTCGCCCAGGACGACACCACCGCCGGCCTGCTCTTCCCCCTCCCCCAGCTGGTCGCCGACCTCTCGCAGCACTTCACGCTCGAACCGGGCGACATCATCCTCACCGGCACCCCGGCCGGGTCGAGCGTGATCGTGCCCGGCGACGTGGTCGAGGTCGAGGTGGATGCTCCGGATGCCCCCGGCGCCCCGTCGTCAGGGCGGCTGCGCACGACGGTCACGCAGGGTGAGGTCGAATTCGACCCCGCACTCGGCTCGATGCCCGCCGTCGACGACCTCCAGCGCGCCGAGGCATGGGGCTCGCGCGAGCTCGCGGGTCTGCCCGCCGTCGAGCAGCAGAGCGGCCTGTCCCCCGAGCTGCGCGCGAAGCTCGAGGCCGCCCCGACCGCCGGCCTGTCCAGCCAGCTGCGCAAGCGCGGTCTGCGCTCCTGCTTCATCGACGGCCTCTCCGCCAACCTGCCGGGCGCGAAGATCGTCGGCACGGCCAAGACCCTGCGCTTCGTGCCGGCGCGCGAAGACCTCTTCACCAGCCACGGCGGCGGGTACAACGCGCAGAAGCGCGCCTTCGACGCGGTCGACGAGGGCGAGATCATCGTCATCGAGGCCCGAGGCGACGAGACCACCGGCACGCTCGGCGACATCCTCGCGCTGCGCGCGAAGACCCGCGGTGCCGCCGGCGTCGTCACCGACGGCGGAGTCCGCGACTTCGACGCCGTCGCAGAGATCGGCCTCCCGGTCTTCTCGAAGGGCGCGCACCCCTCGGTGCTTGGCCGCAAGCACGTGCCGTGGGAGTTCGACGTCACGATCGGCTGCGGTGGAGCCACCGTGCAGCCCGGCGACGTGATCGTCGGCGATGGCGACGGGGTGATCGTCATCCCCGCGGCTCTCGCCGAGGAGGTCGCCGACGCGGCGCTGGCGCAGGAGGACGAGGATGCCTGGATCGCCGAGCAGGTCGCCGCGGGCAACGCGGTCGACGGGCTGTTCCCGATGAACGCCGAGTGGCGCGCGAAGTACTCCCTTCATCTCGCGTCGCTCGCGCAGGAACCGGCGGAACGATGAGCACCCTCGTGCGGGAGGTCAGCAAGTCCGAGCAGGCCTACACATGGCTGCGCTCGCGGATCGCCTCGCACGCGTACGGGCCCGGCTACCGGCTCGTGCTGAGCGGGATCGCGCGCGAGCTGCAGATGAGCGTCGTGCCGGTGCGCGAGGCCATCCGGCGCCTGGAGGCCGAAGGGTACGTGACCTTCGAGCGCAACGTGGGCGCGTACGTCTCGCTGATCGACGAAGACCAGTACGCGCACACCATGCAGGCTCTGGGCCTGGTCGAGGGCTCCGCGACCGCGCTGTCGGCGCCCCTGCTCGACCACGACGCGCTGGCTCGCGCCGAGCAGATCAACGATCAGATGCGCGCCCTGCTCGACCACTTCGACGCGCACCGCTTCACCCAGCTGAACCAGCAGTTCCACGCGGTGCTGTTCGAGCCGTGCCCCAACCCGCACATCCTCGACCTCGTGCACCGCGGATGGGCCCGGCTCTCGGGCATCCGGGACACCACCTTCGCCTACGTGCCGGGGCGCGCCCGGCACTCGGTCGAAGAGCACGAGCAGATCCTCCAGCTGATCCGCGACGGCGCCGAGCCGCTCGAGATCGAGCTGTCCGCACGAAGCCATCGCTGGCGCACCCGGGACGCGTTCCTGGCTGCCCGGCACTCCCACACCAGCGAAGAAGGACGATGATGACCGACGTCTACACCCCCGCAGACCTCCCCACGAAGATCCAGCACTACATCGACGGCGAATTCGTCGACTCGATCGACGGCGACACGTTCGAGGTGCTCAACCCCGTCACCAACGAGACGTACGTGCGCGCCGCAGCCGGCAAGAAGGCCGACATCGACCGTGCCGTCGCCGCCGCCCGTCGCGCGTTCACCGAGGGCCCGTGGCCGCGCATGCTGCCCCGCGAGCGCTCGCGTGTGCTGCACCGCATCGCCGACATCGTCGAGTCGCGTGACGCGCGCCTCGCTGAGCTCGAGTCGTTCGACTCGGGTCTGCCGATCACGCAGGCGCTCGGCCAGGCCCGCCGCGCCGCCGAGAACTTCCGCTTCTTCGCCGACCTGATCGTCGCTCAGGCCGACGACGCGTTCAAGGTGCCCGGCAAGCAGATGAACTACGTCAACCGCAAGCCGATCGGCGTCGCGGGTCTCATCACGCCGTGGAACACCCCCTTCATGCTCGAGTCGTGGAAGCTCGGCCCCGCACTCGCCACCGGAAACACCGTGGTGCTCAAGCCCGCCGAGTTCACTCCCCTGTCGGCATCGCTGTGGGCGGGGATCTTCGAAGAGGCGGGACTGCCGCAGGGTGTGTTCAACCTCGTCAACGGCCTCGGCGAGGACGCCGGAGACGCACTCGTCAAGCATCCGGACGTGCCGCTCATCTCGTTCACCGGCGAGAGCCGCACCGGCCAGATCATCTTCGGCAACGCGGCTCCGTTCCTGAAGGGCCTGTCGATGGAGCTGGGCGGCAAGAGCCCCGCCGTGGTCTTCGACGACGCCGACCTCGACACCGCGGTGGATGCCTGCGTCTTCGGCGTCTTTTCGCTCAACGGCGAGCGCTGCACCGCGGGCAGCCGCATCCTCGTGCAGCGCGGCGTCTACGACGAGTTCGTCGAGCGCTTCGCCGCGATCGCCCAGCGCGTCAAGGTCGGCCACCCGCACGACCCGACCACGGAGGTCGGCGCCCTGGTGCACCCCGAGCACTACGAGAAGGTCATGAGCTACGTGGAGATCGGCAAGACCGAGGGCCGCCTGATCGCCGGCGGCGGCCGTCCCGAGGGCTTCCCGACCGGCAACTACGTCGCCCCGACCGCGTTCGCCGACGTGGCCCCCGATGCCCGCATCTTCCAGGAGGAGATCTTCGGCCCCGTCGTCGCGATCACGCCCTTCGACACCGAGGAGGAGGCGCTGGCGCTGGCGAACAACACGCGGTACGGACTGGCCGCGTACATCTGGACCAATGACCTCAAGCGCGCCCACAACTTCGCCGGCGCCGTCGAGGCCGGCATGGTGTGGCTGAACTCGAACAACGTGCGTGACCTGCGCACCCCGTTCGGCGGCGTCAAGGCATCCGGGCTCGGGCACGAGGGCGGGTATCGCTCGATCGACTTCTACACCGACCAGCAGAGCGTGCACATCACGCTCGGCGCACCGCACAACCCCGCATTCGGCAAGCAGGACCTGGACGACCCCGACCCCCGCTGACCCGCACCCGCCTCTCGCTCCCGTATGAGTTCGTGCCGCTGCGACGCCGATCAGGCGGCACCAACTCATACCGGAGCGAAGGGCGGTTCCGAAGAAACTCACAGAGCAAGGACGCTGACATGACCGACCACGCAGGCAAGACCCTCACCTCCTCCGGCTTCTACGTGAGCCAGGAGGCGCCGATCCACACCGACGATCCCATCGCGACGCCCGTCGCGAGCCCGCCCGACATCCTCCGCTGCGCCTACATGGAGCTCGTCGTCACCGACCTCGCCGCCTCGCGCGAGTTCTACGTCGACGTGCTCGGCCTGTACGTGACCGAAGAGGACGACAGCGCGATCTACCTCCGCTCGACCGAGGAGTTCATCCACCACAACCTCGTGCTGCGCAAGGGCGAGATCGCAGCCGTCGCGGCGTTCTCGTACCGGGTGCGCACCCCCGAGGACCTCGATCGCGCCGTCGAGTTCTACACCGAGCTCGACTGCGACGTGCGCCGCAACCCGGACGGGTTCGTGAAGGGCATCGGCGACTCGGTGCGCGTGGTCGACCCGCTCGGCTTCCCCTACGAGTTCTTCCACCAGAGCGAGCACGTCGAGCGGATGTCGTGGCGCTACGACCTGCACATCCCCGGCGAGCTCGTGCGCCTCGACCACTTCAACCAGGTCACCCCCGACGTGCCACGCGCCGTGCGCTACATGCAGGACCTCGGCTTCCGCGTCACCGAGGACATCCAGGACGACGAGGGCACCGTCTACGCGGCGTGGATGCGCCGCAAGCCCACGGTGCACGACACCGCGATGACCGGCGGCGACGGCCCGCGCATGCACCACGTGTGCTTCGCGACGCACGAGAAGCACAACATCCTCGCCATCTGCGACAAGCTCGGCGCGCTGCGCCGTTCGGACGCGATCGAGCGCGGCCCGGGTCGCCACGGCGTCAGCAACGCGTTCTACCTTTACCTGCGCGACCCCGACGGCCACCGCGTCGAGGTGTACACCCAGGACTACTACACCGGCGACCCCGACAACCCGGTCGTCACGTGGGACGTGCACGACAACCAGCGCCGCGACTGGTGGGGCAACCCCGTCGTGCCCAGCTGGTACACCGACGCGTCGCTCGTGCTCGACCTCGACGGCAACCCTCAGCCCGTGCGCGCCCGCACCGACTCGAGCGAGATGGCCGTGACCATCGGCGCGGACGGCTTCTCGTACACCCGTCCCGACGAGGGCGACGAGTCCATGCCCCAGTGGAAGCAGGGCGAGTACAAGCTCGGGCACCAGCTGTGACCCTCCCGGCCGAGACGATCGCCGCTCTCGCGGCGGAGCTGGCCGAGGCCGAGCGGACGCGCGGCGTGATGCCGCGCATCACGGCCCGGTACCCGGATGCCACGATCGAGGACTCCTATGCCATCCAGGGCGTCTGGCGCGACTCGCAGGTCGCCGCCGGGCGTCGCCTGGTGGGGCGCAAGATCGGCCTGACCTCGCGCGCCATGCAGCAGGCGACGGGGATCACGGAGCCCGACTACGGCGTGATGTTCGACGACACCGTCTACCCGACCGGGTCGGAGATCCCGTTCGACGACTTCTCGAACGTGCGCATCGAGGTCGAGCTCGCATTCGTGCTGCGCTCGCCCCTCGAGGGGCCGGACTGCACGCTCGACGACGCGCTCGCGGCGATCGACTACGCCGTGCCCGCGCTGGAGGTGCTCAACTCGCACATCGAGCTGGAGGGGCGCACGATCGTCGACACGATCAGCGACAACGCCGCCTACGGCGCGATGGTGCTCGGCGACGTGCACATGCGACCGGACGAGATCGACCTGCGCTGGGTGCCCGGCGTGCTCTCGAAGAACGGTCAGATCGAGGAGACCGGTGTCGCCGCCGGCGTGCTCGGGCATCCCGCCACCGGCGTGGCGTGGCTGGCGAACAAGTTCCACCAGCACGGCGCGCGGCTGGAGGCCGGCGAGATCATCCTGGCAGGATCGTTCACACGGCCGATGTGGGTCGAGCGCGGCGACGAGGTGCTGTGCGACTACCGCGAGATGGGAACGATCGCATGCCGCTTCGTCTAGAGCCCACCTTCCGCGACGCGCTGGCCGCCGCCGATCGTCCGCTGATCGGCATGTGGCTGAGCACCGGAACGGCGCTGAACGCCGAGATCTGCGCGGGGTCGGGCATCGACTGGCTGCTGATCGACATGGAGCACGGTCCGAACACGGTCGTCTCCGTGCAGCAGCAGCTGCAGGTGATCGCCGCGTACCGGGTGCCGACGATCGTGCGGGTGCCGGTGAACGACGCGGTGATCATCAAGCAGGTGCTCGACACGGGTGCGCAGAACCTGCTCGTGCCGATGGTCGGCTCCGCCACAGAGGCGCAGGCCGCGGTCGCGGCCGTCCGCTACCCGCCCGAGGGCGTGCGCGGCGTCGGCTCGGGCCTCGCCCGCAGCGGCCGCTGGGGCCGGGTGGCCGGGTACGTGCCGAACGCATCCGAGACGATCTCGCTGCTCGTGCAGATCGAATCCGCGGATGCCGTGGACGCGGCCGCCGACATCGCCGCGGTCGACGGTGTCGATGGCGTGCTCGTCGGACCCGCCGACCTCGCGGCGTCCATGGGCCTTCCCGGTCAGCAGTCGCACCCCGACGTGCTCGCGGCCGTGNNCACGGCCGCGGGCAAGAAGGTCGGCGTGAACGCGTTCGATCCGGCCGGCGCCGACTCGTACCTCGCCGCAGGCGCGCACTTCCTGTCGGCGAGCGCCGATGTGACCATCCTCGCCCGAGGCGCGGAGGCGCTCGCGGCGCGCTTCATCCCGGCCTCCGGAGCCGACGAGACCGACACCTACTGACGTCCCGGTGCCAGGATGGACGGGTGCAGGACCCGAGGATGCCGTCGTGAGCCGCGGGCTCGCGGCGATGGCCGACCGCAACTTCCGCTGGTTCTTCCTCGCCAGGGCCATCACGATGGTGGCCGGGGCGATGTCGTCGATCGCCCTGGCCTTCGCCGTACTCGAGATCGACAACGACCCGTTCAGCCTGTCGCTCGTGCTGACCGCGTTCACAGTCGCCAACGTCGTCTTCCTGCTGTTCGGCGGGGTGGTCGCCGACCGTCTTCCCCGCGCGCTGGTGATCCAGGTCTGCTACGTGCTCGACATCCTCTCGATCGGCACGATCGCGGTGCTGCTGTTCACCGGCACCGCGAGCATCCCCGCGGTCGCCGCACTCGCGGCGGTGAACGGCGCGTCGACGGCGTTCGTCATGCCGGCCATGCAGGGCATCATCCCGCAGCTGACCAGTGCCGAGAATCTGCAGCAGGCCAATGCCATGCTCTCGTTCGTGCGTTCGGCCGTCACGATCGGCGGCCCGGTGATCGCCGGGATCCTGGTGACCACGGTCGGCCCCGCCTGGGCGATGATCGTGCAGATGGCGGGCTGGCTTCTCGCCATCCCGATCCTCGCCATGGTCCGGCTGCCTCCGCCGGCCGGCGACGGCGGCTTCTCGCTGTTCGCCGATCTGCGCGAGGGCTGGTCGGAGTTCTGGAGCCGCTCGTGGCTGGTCGTCGTCGTGCTCGCGTTCATGATCATGAACGCCATCCACGTCGGCGCGTGGGGCGTCGTCGGCCCCTACATCGCGAAGAACGACGAGCGCCTGGGCATCGCCGGGTGGGGCTGGGTGGTCAGCGCGGAGGGTCTCGGCGTGCTGCTGATGACGCTGGTGCTGATGTGGTTCCCGCTGAGGCGGCCGCTGCGCTTCGGGATGCTGGGGATGAGCCTGTTCGCGATCCCGCTGACCATGCTCGGGCTGCACCCCGCGGTGGTGATCGTGGCGATCGCCGCGTTCCTCGCCGGCGCCGGTGCGGAGGTCTTCAGCACCGGGTGGAACGTCGCGATGATGGAGAACATCCCGCTCGACAAGCTCAGCCGCGTCTCGAGCTACGACATGCTCGGCAGCTTCGTCGTCATGCCGATCGGCACGCTCGTGTACGGCTGGCTGATCACGCACGCCGCCCCCGCGACCGTGCTGATCACCTCGGGCATCCTGTACGCCGCGATCGCCCTCGCGACGGTCATGGTGCCGAGCGTGTGGCGGATGGGCCGCACCGAGGCGGCGACCGCGCGGGACTGATCCAGGCGACGACGTGACCATAGCCACCTTTCAGAAGACGCGTCGGCGGGTCATAGCATCCGCCGCCAGACTGGAAGCATGAGCTTCGAGACGCTTCGCGCGCTGGCCGACCGCGCCGCCCTGTTCACCGCCCTCCGTCAGGATCAGCTCGCCGCCGCGACCTCGTCGCTGGGCGAGCACCGCTGGGATGCCGATCTGGCCACGGGCACGTTCGCGTTCACCGCGCACGACGACCTCGCCCGCACCCTCGAGGCGGTGCCGCACCTGCTCGTCTCCATCGCGCCCGGTCCGCGCTCGCTGATGTGGTCGTGGGCGCTGCCGCAGGGCGACCGCAGCGGCATCACCGACGCGCTGCGTGTGTACGGCGAGCAGCACGGCATCACCGAGCTGACCCGGGGCGAGCAGGCGTTCCCCGACGACGTCGGCGATGACGTGGACGCGTGGATCGTCGACATCGCGGACGTGATCGGCGCGGCCGCCGTCGAGATCACGGGCCGCTCGCCGTACTACTCCGCGCCGTTCGGCGGCGGGTCCAGGGCGGTGCTGCTGCTCGATGTGCCGCTGCCCCCGCTCTCCGTCGCCGCCGCGGTCGCCGCCCTCCCCCGCGTGCTGAGCGACCTCGAGCTGAGCGATCCGCGCTCGTCGGTGTGGGATCTCGCGCGCCTGGCCGGGTGGCGGCTGGAGTGGGCCGACGAGGCGTTCTCGGCGGCCGAGGTCACCGACGCCACGGGGTCTGCGACCTTCGACTTCGACGAGTACGCGCGCATCACCGGCATCCGCGGTCGGCTCTCGGCGACAGCCTGACCTGCCTCCCGCATCGGACAGCCGGCCGGCCTCCGGCACCAGACGGCCCCACCCGCCTCCGGCGCCGCACCGCCTGATCAGCCGGCGGCGCGCTCCGCTGCCTCGACGACGTTCGTCATGAGCAGGGCGACGGTCATCGGGCCGACGCCGCCGGGGTTCGGCGAGACGAAGCCGGCGACCTCAGCGACATCCGGGTGCACGTCGCCGTAGACGCGGGACTTCCCCGTCTCTGGGTCGTCCTCGCGGGTGACGCCCACATCGAGCACCGCGGCCCCCGGCTTCACGTCTTCCGCCCTGATGAGGTGCTTGACCCCGGCACCGGCGACGATCACGTCGGCCTGACGCAGGTACGGCGACATGTCGGGAGTGCCGGTGTGCACCTGGGTGACCGTGGCGTTGACGGCGCGGCGGGTGAGCAGCAGCCCCATCGGACGGCCGATCGTCACCCCGCGGCCGACCACGACCACGTGCTTGCCGTTCAGGTCGTAGTCGTTGCGCAGCAGCAGCTCGATCACGCCGCGCGGCGTGCACGGCAGCGGCGTGTGGATGGGGCCGTTGACGTTGAGCACGAGCCGCCCGAGGTTGGTCGGGTGCAGTCCGTCGGCATCCTTCGCCGGGTCGATGCGCTCGAGGATCGCATCGGTGTCGAGGTGCTTCGGCAGCGGCAGCTGCACGATGTACCCGTGGCAGTCGGGATCGGCGTTCAGCTCGTCGATCAGAGCCTCGACGTCGGCCTGCGTGGCATCCGCCGGCAGCTCGCGCTGGATCGAGTTCATCCCGATCGCCTCGGACTGCTTGTGCTTCATGTCGACGTACAGCTGCGACGCCGGATCGGCGCCGACCAGCACCGTCGCGATGCCGGGCACGATGCCGCGCTCGCGCAGCGCCGCGACGCGCTCGGCCAGCTCGGTCTTGATGGCGGCGGCGGCCGCCTTCCCGTCGAGGATCTTCGCGGTCATGACCGCTCCCTTCATCGAGAGACCACATTCCGCGTGAGACACCGCGTCGCAACGGGTGTCTCACGCGCGACGTGGTTTCTCACGCGTGTTCGTGCGGCTTACTGCTGCAGGTCGGGGTACAGCGGGAAGCCGGCGGCGAGCGCGTCCACGCGGGCGCGCAGCGCCTCGACGTCGGCGCCGGGCTGCAGCGCCAGCGCGATCACGTCGGCGACCTCGGTGAACTCGGCGTCGCCGAAGCCGCGGGTCGCGAGCGCGGGGGTGCCGATCCGCAGACCCGAGGTGACCATCGGCGGGCGGGGGTCGTTGGGCACCGCGTTGCGGTTCACCGTGATGTGGATCTCGTGCAGCAGGTCTTCGGCCTGCTTGCCGTCGATCTCGGCGTCACGCAGGTCGACGAGCACGAGGTGCACGTCGGTGCCGCCCGAGCGCACGGCGATGCCGGCGTCCTTCACGTCCTGCTGCGAGAGGCGCTCGGCGATGATCGCCGCACCGCGCAGCACGCGCTCCTGGCGCTCCTTGAACTCCGGAGTGCCGGCGATCTTGAACGCGGTCGCCTTCGCCGCGATCACGTGCATGAGCGGGCCGCCCTGCTGACCGGGGAACACGGCGGAGTTGATCTTCTTCGCGATGTCGGCGTCGTTGGTGAGGATGAAGCCCGAGCGGGGGCCGCCGATGGTCTTGTGCACGGTCGACGAGACCACGTGCGCGTGCGGCACGGGGTTCGGGTGCAGGCCCGCGGCGACGAGGCCGGCGAAGTGCGCCATGTCGACCCACAGCAGAGCGCCGACCTCGTCGGCGATCGCGCGGAACGCGGCGAAGTCGAGGGTGCGCGGGTAGGCCGACCAGCCGGCGATGATGACCTTCGGCTTGTGCTCGAGGGCGAGGCGACGCACCTCGTCCATGTCGATCGTCGAGGTCTCGGGGTTCACGCCGTAGGCGACGATGTCGTACAGCCGGCCCGAGAAGTTGATCTTCATGCCGTGCGTCAGGTGGCCGCCCTGGTCGAGCGAGAGGCCGAGCAGCGTGTCGCCGGGGCGCGCGATGGCGTGCAGCACGGCGGCGTTGGCCGTGGCTCCGGAGTGCGGCTGCACGTTGGCGAACTCGGCGCCGAACAGCTCCTTGGCGCGGGCGATCGCGAGCTCCTCCGCGACATCGACCTCTTCGCAGCCGCCGTAGTAGCGGCGCCCGGGGTAGCCCTCGGCGTACTTGTTGGTGAGCACCGAGCCCTGCGACTGCAGCACCGAGACGGGCACGAAGTTCTCGGACGCGATCATCTCGAGGAAGGTCTGCTGACGCTTCAGCTCGCGATCGAGGACCTCGGCGATCTCGGGGTCGACCTCGGCGAGCGGGGCGTTGAAGTAGCGGTCGGTCATGACGGTCTCCTGTTCACACGGGAAATAGGGGTGTTCCTCATCGGCCCAGGCGCGCGGTCGATTCCTATGAGGCCGCTCCCCGGTGGTGACCCACCCAGACGCCAGTCGCGACGCAAGAAGCTTAGCGGATCGAGGCCTGGTGTCCCCCGCGCGCGGGCGCCCTCCGCGTCACATTCCCTCGCCGCGATACATTCGGTTCATCATCCTCTCGGGCCCCCCGCGCTTCGGGCGGCCGGGCACTCGACAGATTCCGGAGCAGACGATGCCCCTGACACAGGCGATCACCACCGACTTCCGCGGCTCGCGCGTGATCCACTCCGCGCGGATCGTGGACGGCGACGCCGGCATCGTCGAGGACGGCTGGGTGCGCTTCGAGCACGGACGGGTGGCAGCGCGCGGCACCGGCGACGACTGGGCGCCCGCCGATGAGGTGATCGACGCGACCGCGGTCGCGGGACCGGATGCCCTGCTCACCCCCGGCTTCATCGACATCCACGGTCACGGCGGAGCGGGTGTCGCATACGACGACGGCATCGAGGCCATCCGCCGCGGACGCGACATGCATCGCAGCCACGGCACGACGCGCGCGGTGATCTCGCTCGTCACGGCGACGGTCGACGAGCTGGCGGAGCAGGTCGCCTCGATCGCCGACCTCGTCGAGACCGACGCCGACATCCTCGGCAGCCACCTGGAGGGTCCCTTCCTCGATCCGGGGCACCAGGGCGCGCACGAACCGTCGCTGCTGCGGCATCCGCAGTCCGCCGACGTGTCGCGGCTGCTCGACGCCGGACGGGGGACCGTCAGACAGGTGACCATCGCCCCCGAGCTGCCCGGTGGACTCGACGCGGTGCGCCTGGTCGTCGCCGCCGGAGCGGCGGCGGCGGTCGGGCACACGGATGCCGATGCCGACATCGCACGTCGGGCGTTCGACGCCGGGGCGACGATCCTCACCCACGCGTTCAACGCGATGAACGGCATCCACCACCGCGCGCCGGGCCCCGTGCTGACCGCCGCGGCCGACCCCCGGGTCGTGCTCGAGGGCATCGCCGACAACTTCCACCTCTCCCCCGCCGTCATCAAGCTGCTCTTCGACATCGCGCCGGGTCGCGTCGCGCTGATCACGGATGCCATGGCCGCGGCCGGCAGCGCCGACGGGCACTACGACCTCGGGGCGGTGAAGGTGACGGTGAAGGACGGCATGGCTCGCACCGACGGCACCGGCTCCATCGCGGGGTCGACGCTCACCCAGGACGTGGCGCTCCGCCGGGCGGTGGAGGCGGGGGTTCCTCTGGGCGACGCCGTCCAGGCGCTCACCGCCACCCCCGCGCGGGCGATCGGCCGCGGTGACTCGCTGGGTGCGCTGCGGCCCGGCATGGTCGCGGATGCGGTGCTGCTCAGCGCCGGGTTCGAGGTGGCGCGCGTGTGGGTCGGAGACGCCGCACGCCGTTGAGCGGGCGGGCACCGACCGACGAGAATGGCGTCCCGCAGAGCGCCGAATAGACTGGGAGCATGTCCCAGAACACCGCCGCAGAACCGGGCGTCCAGCGTCCGACGATCACTCCGCTCGACATCGTCCGTGTTCTGGTGCTGATCGCCGCCCTCGCCTCGCTCGCGCTGTGGGGCTTCGGTGAATGGCCGATGCCGTGGAGCATCGTCGTCGGCATCGGGGCGCCGGTGGCGACGCTGCTGATCTGGGCTCTCTTCCTCTCCCCCCGCCCGGTGCTGCGCCTGCACCCGTTCCTGCGTGCGGTGGTCGAGGTGCTCATCTACGTCGGTGTCACCCTGGCATGGTGGTCGATGGGTCAGGCCTGGGCGGGGATCGCGTTCGCTGTCGTCGCCGTCACCTCCGGCGTCATCGCCGGACGACGAGCACTGGACTGATCCGTCGTGCAGCGGGCCCGAGCATGACCGTCCTCGAGCGTCTTGAGCGCGAGCTCGGCGACATCGTCGACACCGCCGCCGACGTGCTCGACGACGCCCGCGCGGATCGCAGCGGCCATCGCTCCTCGGGAGCGCCGATCGCCGTCGTGCACGCCCGCTCGGTCGACGACGTGCAGCGGGTGATGCGCATCGCGTCCGCCACGGGCACCCCCGTCGTGGTGCGGGGTGCGGGAACGGGTCTCGCGGGTGCCGCCAACGCGGGCCCGGGAGAGATCGTGCTGTCCACCGCGCGGATGAACCGGGTCCTCGAGGTGCGTCAAGACGACCTGCTCGCGGTCGTCGAGCCTGGCATCCTGAACGCCGAGCTGAACGCGCAGCTGGCCGCGCACGATCTGTGGTGGCCGCCGGACCCCGCCAGCCGCGAGATCTCGACGGTCGGCGGCAACATCGCCACCGGGGCCGGCGGACTGCTCTGCGCGAAGTACGGAGTCGTCCGCGATGCCGTGCTGGGCGTCGACATCGTGCTCGCCGACGGTCGGCTGCTGCGGCTCGGCCACCGCACCGTCAAGGGCGTCACGGGCCTCGATCTCACCTCGCTCGTGATCGGCTCGGAGGGCAGGCTCGGCGTCATCGTCGGCGCGACCCTCAAACTGCGCCGACTCGTGGAGGGGGCGGTGTGCACGATCACCGCGGCGTTCCCCACCGTGCGCGACGCCGCCGCGGGCTCGGCGGCCGTCACCGCCGCGGGTGTGCAGCCGTCGATCATGGAGCTGATGGATGCCGCTTCGCTCGCGGCCGTGCACGCGCTGCTGCTGCTGCCCGCCCCGGCGTCGGGCGCCGCTCAGCTGACCATCCAGACCGACGGCCCCGCGGCCCGCGCGGACGCCGAGCGCATCGCGAGCGTGCTTCGCGAGGCCGGCGGCTCGGTGGTGCTCACCGACGACCCGATCGAGGGCGAGCGCCTTCTCGCGGTGCGCCGCTCGATGCATCCGGCCATGGCGGCGCTCGGCACCACCCTGATCGAGGATGTCGCGGTGCCCCGCAGCGCGATGGCGGCGATGTTCGACGAGATCGCGGCCATCGAGCGCGAGTTCGGCGTGAGCATCCCGACCGTCGCGCATGCCGGCGACGGCAACCTGCATCCGAATTTCATCTTCGAGGGCGAGATCGTGCCGCCGCGCATCTGGGCTGCGGCCGACGAGCTGTTCCGCGCCGCGATCCGCCTCGGTGGCACGCTCACCGGCGAACACGGGGTCGGGATCCTGAAGAGCCGCTGGCTCGCCGAGGAGCTCGGCGACGACCAGTGGGAGATCCAGCGGCAGATCCTGCGCGTCTTCGACCCTCAGGGCATCCTCAACCCCGGCAAGGTGTTCGCGGATGCCTGACATCAGGGTCAGCGCCGCCGTGATCGTCGACGACCGCGGGCGCGCCCTCGTCGTGCGCAAGCGCGGCACCACGAGGTTCATGCAGCCGGGTGGCAAGCCCGAGCCGGGAGAGAGCGCCGCCGCCACCCTCATCCGCGAGCTGGACGAGGAGCTGTCGCTGCAGGTCGTCGAGGCCGATCTCACGCCGCTGGGCACGTTCGTCTCGGCAGCGGCGAACGAGCCCGATCATCGGGTGATCGCCGACGCGTTCGCGCTGCGCGCCCGGCCCGACGACGTGGTCGTGCAGGCCGAGCTCGCCGAGCTGCGCTGGCTCGAGCCCGGCGACTGGACGAGCGTGCCGCTCGCGCCGCTCAGCACGGAGCACCTGCTGCCGATCGCCTGGACCTGATCCAGGCGATCGGCGGAGGGCCCGGTCAGATGCCCTGCCAGGACGGCTTGTTGTCGTAGCTGTAGCGGTAGTAGTCGCGCAGGGCGAGCTTCGAGGCGGCGGCCTCGTCGAGCACGACCGTCACGTGCGGGTGCAGCTGCACGGCCGACGCGGGCAGGATCGCGCTCACCGGTCCCTCGAGAGCGGCGGCGACCGCATCCGCCTTCGACTCGCCGAACGCGAGCAGCACGAGGTGACGTGCGCGCAGGATGGTGCCGAGCCCCTGCGTGATGCAGTGACGCGGAACCTCGTCGAGCGAGTCGAAGAAGCGCGCGTTGTCCTCGCGGGTCTGCTCGGTGAGGGTCTTGAGACGCGTGGTGGACGCGAACGACGAGCCCGGTTCGTTGAAGCCGATGTGCCCGTCGGTGCCGATGCCCAGCAGCTGGATGTCGACGCCGCCCGCCTCGATGATGTCGCGCTCGTAGTCATCGCCGGCGTGGCGGATGGTCTCGAGGTCGCCGTTCGGAACGCGGATCAGATCGGGGTCGAGCCCGAGCGGTTCGATGACCTCGCGGGTGATCACCGACCGATAGCTCTCGGGATGTGCGGCGTCGAGTCCGACGTACTCATCGAGGGCGAAGCCGCGCACGTGCGACACATCGTGCCCGGCCAGCCGCTCACGAAGGGCCTGGTAGACCGGCAGCGGGGTGGACCCCGTGGCGAGTCCGAGCACCGGGTTCTTCACCTCGTCGATGAGACGGACGATCTCGTCCGCGACGAGCGCGCCGGCGGCGGCCTTGCTCTCGAGGATCACGACTTCAGCCATGAACGGGCATCTCCTTTTCGAAGGGGTCGATCTCGGCGAGCGCAGAGCTCAGCAGCGCAGCGCCGATCGCCGCGACCGGGAAATCGGCGGGCACCAGCTCGATTCTCTCATCGAGCCGCAGCGACGGAGGAAACGGCGTCTCGATGGCGGATCGCCGCAGCCCCGCCGATCACGAGACCCCCAGCTGCGCGGAGAGGACCATCACCGCGGCGCCCCTGAGCACGATGTCCTCCTGCCGGGTGAGGCGGATGACGACGTCGGCGAACACGCCGTCGAGCGTGCGCTCGTGCAGCGTGCGTGTCGCGGCGTCGACGAAGTCGCCCTCGAGCAGCTCGGGGGATCCCGCCAGCACCACCTGCGAGAGGTCGAGAGCCGCGACGATGGGCGCGAGAGCGATGCCCAGACGAGCGCCGGCGTGGGCGAGGACATCCGGACGACGCGAGGGGTCGGCGTCGATCGTGCTCTGCAGGTGCGGGGCACTGACCCAGGCCTCGAGGCAGCCGCGCCTCCCGCATGCGCACGGCGGGCCGTCGTCGGTGCCTGTCACGACGTGCCCGATCTCGCCGGCGGCGAAGCGTCCGCCGATCACCGCCCGTCCGCCGGCGATCAGCCCGGCACCGACGCCTCGCCCGATCCGGATGAGCATGAGGTCGGATCGAGCGCCGCCGAAGGTGTACTCGGCCAGGACGGCCGCGTTCGCGTCGTTGCGCACCAGCACCGGCAGGGCGAACTCGTCATGCAGGCGCTGCTCGAGGGGAAGGTCGCTCCAGTGGAGGTTCGGAGCGCTGAGCACGGTTCCGTCGGGACGGACGATGCCGGGACTTCCGACCCCGATGCCGAGCACCGGCCGGTCCGCGTCCGCGATCAGCTCGCGCACGAGCTCCGTCACTGCGGCGTAGGCCTGATCGGCGAGCACGTCGGCGGGTAGCGCGACGGTGCGACGGTGCAGGATCTCGCCGTCGAGATTGAGCACGGCGCCCTCGAAGCGGTCTGTGCCGGAGAGGTCGACGCCGATGATCTGGTGGCCGTCGCGATCGATGTCGATGACGATCGGCGGCTTGCCAGGGCCGGCCGCCTCGCGCACGCCGATCTCGCGGACGATGCCGTCGGCGATGCACTCCCCCACCAGGTCGGAGATGGTGACGCGGGTCAGGCCGGTCTCGCGGGAGAGATCCGCTCGGCTCATCTCACCGCGGTGGTACAGCGTCTGCAGCACGAGCGAGCGGTTGTGCGCCCGTGCCTGCTCGGGCAGCACCTTGCCCGTCGCCCGCAGCCCGCGACTGCCGCCGCCGCCGAACGAGCCGCTCAGGGCACCGGGCGCCACGGCGGGCGATCCGCGATCAAGGAAGGGAGACACATTTGTTAGTACACCTTCCGAACCGGCCCCGCGCAACACCCGCCCGTCGTCGTCGCATCGCTTTATCGAAACGTTACCCCCACCCGGGCCGCGCCCCGTCGACGTTGCCTCTCCGTTACCACACGTCCCGTACCATGAAAAGACATGTCACGAAGCATCTAGGGGGGTGAGTCCGTGACCGATCTGATCTCCGGACCCGGCACCGGCCAGTCGAACGCCGTCTCATCTGACACCGAGACGATGGCTCAGCCGCCGTCGACAGGCACTCCCCCCATGGAGTGGGCGCCGATGGAGCCTGCCCCCAAGAAGCGTCGGCTCGGACTGTGGATCGGGCTGGGTGCCGGTGCACTCGCTCTCGCCGCCGGTGCCGCATCGCTGATGCTCATCGCCCCCGGTACGACGGTCGCCGGTGTGCCGGTCGGCTTCATGACACCCGGCATGGCGGCAGAAGCCGTCAGCGCGCGCACGGCGTCGACCGAGGTGCAGCTGACGGACGCCGGTGATGGGGCGACCCTCGCCGGTGCCGACCTCGGTGCGAGCATCGATGCCGCCGCCCTGACCGATGAGGCTTTCGCCGAGCGCCCGATGTGGAATCTCGGCGCCTGGATGGGCGAGCCGATCACCGCCGACGTGACGCTCGACGCCGAGACCGCCGACAGCGCGCTGCGCGCCGCCGTCCCCTCCAGCTACACCCCGGCCACCGACGCGACGGTCGTGTTCGATGCGGCCGCGCAGGCCTACACCGCGACGCCGGCCGTGCCGGGCACGGGAGTGTCGGTCGACGGCCTGGCCGCCGCATTCACCGATGCGATCGCGGCGGGCGAGAGCTCGTTCGACTACTCCGCCGCTCCGGTCGAGGTGCCGCCGCTGATCACCGACAGCAAGGCCGCCACGACCGTCGAGCAGCTGAACGGGATGCTGGCACAGGCCGGCTTCTACGTCGGCGAGGAGCGCACGGTGCCCCTGGCGCCCGAGGTCGTCGCGTCGTGGCTCACGGTCGACGCCGTGGAGGGCGAGCTGACGATCTCGGCGGATCCCGCCAAGATCCAGCCGTCGGTCGACGCGCTCCCGGCCCAGGTGAACCGCGAGATCGTCAACGCGCGGAACATCGTCGACTCGGACGGCACGGTTCTCAAGGCGCTCACCGAGGGCAAGGAGGGTCGCGTGCTCGGCGACACCTCGACGACCGCCGGCGACTTCGCCGAGAAGCTGACGAGCGGCGACGCCACCTTCGCGCTTCCCGTGACCGCGACGCCCTTCGAGTCGACCAGCCTGTTCCGTCGCGTCGAGGTCGACCTCAGCGAGCAGCGCACGTACCTGTACGAGAACGAGAAGCTTGTGAAGTCGTGGTCGGTGTCGACCGGCACGAGCGCCACTCCCACCGACAAGGGCCGGTTCCGCGTGTACGCGCAGCTGCGCACCCAGGACATGCGCGGCTCGAACGCCGACGGCAGCAAGTACGTCACCGAGAACGTGCCCTACATCACGTACTTCAACGGCGATGAGGCCCTGCACGGCACCTACTGGCACAGCAACTTCGGCACGCCGATGAGCCACGGCTGCGTGAACATGAGCATCGATGCCGCCCGCTACGTGTGGGAGTTCGCGACGAAGGGCACCGAGGTCTGGGTGCACGACTGATCCCCCGGCGCCGATCGGCGCCGTGACGCAGAAGAGGCCGGATGCTGAGCATCCGGCCTCTTGCGTCCCTGCGTCAGAGCGCGTCGATCACGCCGTTCAGCGTCGCCGACGGACGCATCGCGGCATCCACCTTGGCCGTGTCCGGACGGTAGTAGCCGCCGATGTCGACCGGCTGCCCCTGCACGGCGTTCAGCTCGTCGACGATCTTCTGCTCGTTCGCGGCGAGCGTCTCCGCGATCGGTGCGAAGGCGGCGGCGAGGTCGGCGTCCTTCGTCTGCTTCGCCAGCTCCTGCGCCCAGTACAGGCCGAGGTAGAAGTGGCTGCCGCGGTTGTCGATCGTGCCGAGCGCGCGACCCGGCGAGCGGTCCTCCTCGAGGAAGGTGCCGGTCGCGGCATCCAGCGTCTCCGCGAGGATCCGCGCCTTCTCGTTGCCCGTCCGGTCGGCGAAGTGCTCGAGCGACGCGGCCAGGGCGAAGAACTCGCCCAGCGAGTCCCAGCGCAGGTAGTTCTCGCCGACCAGCTGCTGCACGTGCTTCGGCGCCGAGCCGCCCGCACCGGTCTCGAACAGACCGCCGCCGGCCAGCAGCGGAACGATGCTGAGCATCTTGGCGCTGGTGCCGACCTCGAGGATCGGGAACAGGTCGGTCAGGTAGTCGCGCAGCACGTTGCCCGTCACCGAGATGGTGTCGAGGCCGTGCCGCATGCGCGCGAGCGTGTACCGCGTCGCCTCCTCGGGGGCGAGGATCGTGATCGTCAGGCCCTTGGTGTCGAGCGTGGCGAGGCCCTGGTGCACCTTGGCGATGATCTGCGCGTCGTGCGAGCGGTTCGCGTCGAGCCAGAACACCGCCGGAGCGCCGGTCGCGCGGGCCCGCGTCACGGCGAGCTTGACCCAGTCCATGACCGGGATGTGCTTGGTCTGGGTCGCACGCCAGATGTCGCCGGCACGGACGGTGTGCTCGATGAGCACGGTGCCCTCGCTGTCGAGCACCTGCACGATGCCGTCCGACGCGATCTCGAACGTCTTGTCGTGGCTGCCGTACTCCTCGGCGGCCTGGGCCATGAGTCCGACGTTCGGCACGGTGCCGATCGTCGCGGGGTCCAGCGGGCCGTTGGCGATGACATCGTCGATGACGGCCTGATAGACGCCCGCGTACGAGGAGTCGGGGATGACCGCGATGGTGTCGGCTTCGCCGCCGTCCTTACCCCACAGCTTGCCGCCGTTGCGCACCAGCGCCGGCATCGAGGCGTCGACGATCACGTCGCTGGGCACGTGCAGGTTGGTGATGCCCTTGTCGGAGTTGACGTACGACAGGCGCGGACCGTTCTCGATCGCGCGCTCGAACGCCGCGGCGATCTCCTCGCCGCCGGCGATGCCCGACAGGCCGGAGAGGATCGAGCCGAGACCGTCGTTGGCGCTGAGGCCGGACGCGGCGAGCTGGTCGCCGTACTGCGCGAAGACGTCGCGGAAGAAGGCCTTCACGACGTGGCCGAAGATGATCGGGTCGCTGACCTTCATCATGGTCGCCTTGAGGTGCACCGAGTAGAGCACGTCGTCGGCCTTGGCCTGCTCGAGCGTCTCGGCGAGGAAGGCGTCGAGCTCGGCGGCCGACAGGAACGTGGCGTCGATGATCTCGCGCGGCAGGACCTTCAGGCCCTCCTTCAGCACGGTGACGGTGCCGTCGGCGGCGACGTGCTGGAAGCTCAGCACGTCGTCGTGGGCGGCCACCCACGACCGCTCGTTGCTCTTGAAGTCGTCGTGGCCCATGGTGACCACGCGGGTCTTGGAGCCCTCGGCGAACGGCTTGTTGCGGTGCGGGTGCTTCTTGGCGTAGTTCTTCACCGCGAGCGGGGCGCGGCGGTCGCTGTTGCCCTCGCGCAGCACGGGGTTCACCGCCGAGCCCTTGATCTTGTCGTAGCGAGCGCGGACGTCCTTCTCCTCGAGCGACTGCGGCTCGTCGGGGTAGTCCGGCACGTCGAAGCCCTGCCCCTGCAGCTCGGCGATGGCCGCCTTGAGCTGCGGGATGGATGCCGAGATGTTCGGCAGCTTGATGATGTTCGCCTCGGGCAGCGTGGCCAGGCCGCCGAGCTCGGCGAGCGCGTCGCCGACCTGCTGCTCGGGGGTGAGCTTCTGGGGGAAGGCGGCGAGGATGCGACCCGCCAGCGAGATGTCGCGGGTCTCCACCTCGATGCCCGCCTGACCGGTGTAGGCCTTGATGATGGGCAGGAACGAAGCGGTGGCCAGGGCCGGCGCCTCGTCTGTGTAGGTGTAGATGATGGCGTCGTCGGTCACCGGGGATCTCCGTTCGCGAGGGCAGATTTATCTCGATACCAAGATACCCGAGTCTTCTGCGCCTGCCCGGGTCGCGCCCGCTCGATCCGATCTGCCACGGATCGCGGGTGACGCGCTAGCCTGGGGGCATGTCGGAACTGCGCGTGGAAGAACTCTCCGCTGCGACGATCGTCGCCGTGAACAATCTGTCGCTGCGTCCGGGCCAGGAGCAGTTCCTCGCTCCGGTGTCGTACGGCATCGCCGCGACGGTCGTGAACCCTCAGACGTCGTGGCAGCGTGTTGTGCTCGACGGCGATGAGGTGGTCGGGTTCGTCAGCGCGAGCTTCGACGCCGACACCCCCGAGGAGCACTTCCGCAGCGTGCTCTGGCGGATCAACGTCGACGCCGACGACCAGCGCCGCGGCGTCGGCAGCTTCGCCGTGCAGGCGCTCATCGAGGAGGCCCGCGCCCGCGGTGTCGACCACGTGAACGTGATCTACGAGGCCGGCGAGGACGGGCCCGAGGCCTTCTTCCGCCGTGTCGGGTTCCAGCCCGTCGGCGAGACCGAGTACTCCGAGGTCATCGCGCAGATCCGCGTCGACGGCTGACGGGCACGGCTCAGGGCCTACGGCGCTTCCTCATCGTCCAGGCGATGACCGAGTCCGACGTGCGGATGACGAGAGTACGCGCTGCGTCCCACAGGGCATCCGGCAGCTCGGCGTCCACCCGCTCGCCGCGGGCGGCGCGCTCGGCGATGTCGAAGGCGCGCTCCAGATCCTCGACCGCTGCTCGGTACATGCTGAACTCCTCGGGACTGTTCCGCGAATCGGGGCTCAGCCTGGCGTCGCGCGCTCGGCGCAGCGCGACCAGGAACGCCGCCGTCGCGGGCTGACGTCCGTCGCTCATCTGCGGGAAGGCGATCGCTCGAGCGGGATCCGTCTCGTACTCCATCCAGCGCGCGAGCAGAGCGTCGTGGCGGCCGCGCAGCCGCTCGAGTGGCGACGTGCCGCCGGTCGACATCGACGACCGCTCGGTCGAGACCCGCACCCGGCTGGCCTTGACGCGCGCGGCGGCGGCACGCGCCGCCAGCTGGGCGTCGCGCAGCGCACGACGAGCGGATGCCACGGCCGAGGCATCCACTCGTGCTGCAGCTCGGTCGGCGGTCACTCTCGCGAGATCCGCCCTGGCGATGCGAGCGGCGTCCGCCGCCGCCCTGGCCTCGACCTGGGCCTGGCGCAGCTCGAGTCGCGCCGCGTCGTAGCCGAGCCGTCTGCCGTTCACCGTCCCCCGCCTTCGCACGATCGCGTACCCGCTCGCTCCCACTCCGGCGACGGCCGGGGCGACCCACCACAGCTCGGTGGCCAGCAGAAGGATCGGGTCCACCCCTTTAACCTAATCTCAGACCGGTGTCCGCGGCCACGCCCGCCGATCTGATCTCAGACGAGGGTCTCCTGCCACGCGGCGTGCAGCTGGGCGAACTTCCCCGTGCCGCCGATCAGCGCTGCGGGGGTGTCGTCCTCGATGATCCGGCCGTGCTCCATCACCAGCACCCGGTCGGCGATCGCGACCGTCGACAGACGGTGCGCGATGATGATCGCCGTGCGGTCGGCGAGCAGCGTCTGCAGCGCCTCCTGGATCAGTCGCTCGGACGGGATGTCGAGCGACGCGGTCGCCTCGTCGAGGATCAGCACCGCGGGGTCGGCCAGGAAGGCTCGGGCGAACGAGATCAGCTGCCGCTGTCCGGCCGAGACGCGACCTCCGCGCTTGTTGACGTCGGTGCCGTAGCCGTCGGGCAGCGACGAGATGAACTCGTCGGCGCCGACGGCACGCGCCGCGGCGCGGATCTCGTCGAGCGTCGCGTCGGGCCTGCCGAGCGCGATGTTGTCGGCGACCGTGCCGCTGAACAGATAGGCCTCCTGCGTCACCATCACGATCGCGCGGCGCAGATCCTTCGGGTGCAGCATCCTCAGGTCGATGCCGTCGAGCGTCACCCGCCCGGCGGTCGGGTCGTAGAAGCGCGAGACGAGCTTGGCGAGGGTGGACTTGCCCGCACCGGTCGTGCCCACGAGCGCGATCGTCTGGCCCGCGGGGATGTCGAGTGAGAAGTCCGGCAGGATCGTCTTGTCGTCGTTGTAGGCGAAGGTGACGTCGTCGAAGCGGATCGCGCCGCGTGACTCCCACAGGTCCACCGGCTTCTCCGGATCAGGCACGGTCGGCTGCTCCTCGAGCACGCCGGAGACCTTCTCCAGCGCCGCGGTGGCCGACTGGTAGGAGTTCAGGAACATCGCGATCTCCTGCATGGGCGCGAAGAAGTTGCGCACGTACAGCACCGTCGCGAGCAGCACCCCGACGCCCAGCGCGCCGTCGGCGACACGCAGACCGCCCCACAGCACCACGGCGGCGAGGGTGAGCGCGGCGATGCCCATCAGCCCCGGCTCGAACGTGCCGAACAGCACCATGGAGCGTCGGTTGACGTCGCGGTAGTCGCCGGCGACGGCGCGGAAGGAGGCGTCGTTGCGCGGCTCCTTGCGGAACGACTTGACGGCGCGGATGCCGGTCATGGTCTCGACGAACTGCACGATCACCTTGGCGCTGATCACTCGGGACTCGCGGTAGACGGCCTGCGAGCGCGTGTAGAACCAGCGCATGAGCACGATCAGCGGGATGCCCGCGAGCAGCAGGATCGCCCCGGACTGCCAGTCCGCGATCACCAGCGCGATGAACGTGAACAGCCCGAACAGCAGGCCGGAGACGAGGTTGTTCAGACCGCCGTCGAGCAGCTCGCGGATGGAGTCCAGGTCGCTCGTCTGACGCGAGATGATGCGCCCGGAGGTGTACGACTCGTGGAACTCCAGGCTCAGGCGCTGGGTGTGCAGGAAGATCCGCTTGCGCAGATCCAGCAGCACCGCCTGCGTGATGCGGGCGGCGAGCACGACGTACAGCCCGATCAGCGCCGAGGCCAGGATCCCGGCGACGAGGTAGACGATCGTGACGGTGACCGCCGGCATCCAGTCGGCCGTCTGCAGCAGCTGCGGCAGAGCACGATCCAGCGCGATGCCGATGAGGATGGGACCTGCCACCTGCAGCGCGGTCGAGACGACGAGCACGAGCGCGGCGAGGACGATGCGCAGCCGCAGCGGCGCGATGAGCGAGCCGAGCAGCCGCAGCGATCGCTGCCGGATCGCACGGCTCTCGCTCCTGGTGTAGTCGGAGCGGTCTTCGCCCCGGGTGCCTGCGATGCTCACGCCTGCACCTCCTCTTCGTCTGCTGATGCCACGATGTCGATCGCGCCGGTGCGCGCCGCCTCCTCGGCCTCGAGGCTCGAGATGACGTGGCGGTAGTGCGAGCTGGTGCGCAGCAGCTCGGAGTGCGTGCCCACGGCGGTGATGCGCCCTCTCTCGAGCAGCGCGACGCGGTCGGCGAGCGCGACGGTCGACGGGCGGTGCGCGACGATCAGCGCGGTCGTCTCGGCGAGCACGTGACGCAGCGCCTCCTCGACGAGCGCCTCGGTGTCAACGTCGAGGGCGGAGAGCGGGTCGTCGAGCACGAGCACCTTCGGGGCTGCGGCGACGGCGCGGGCGAGCGCCAGGCGCTGACGCTGCCCACCCGACAGGCTCAGCCCCTCTTCGCCGATGACCGTCTCGACGCCGTTGGGCAGCGTGTCGACGAATCCGGCCTGGGCGACATCGAGCGCCTCGCGCAGCACCCGCTCCGCCTCGTCGCCGTGGATGTCGAGATCGGCCCGGCCCAGCAGCACGTTCTCCCGCACGGATGCCGAGAACAGCGTCGCGTCCTCGAACGCCATCGCCACGTGCCGGCGCAGCTCGGACAGCTCGAGGTCGCGCACGTCGACGCCGTCGAGTGTCACCCGGCCACCGGTGACGTCGTACAGGCGCGCCGGCAGCGTGGTGAGCGTCGTCTTGCCCGAGCCGGTGAGACCGACGAGGGCCATGGTCTCCCCCGGGCGCAGCACGAGGTCGATCCCGTCGAGCAGGTCGCGCTCGTGCGCGCCGGCGTCCTGATACCGGAAGTGAGCGCCCTCGAAGGCCAGCTCGCCACGGGGCTCGGCGAGCCGCACCGGCTGCGCGGGGTCGGTGATGGTGTTCGTCTCCTGGTAGATCTCGAACACGCGGTCGGTCGCGGTGCGCGCGTCGAGCATGAACGAGAACAGGAAGCCGATCGATTCGATCGGCCAGCGCAGCACGGCGGCCATCGCGAAGAACGCGAACAGCTGCGGCACGTCGATCTGCCCCTGCACGATCAGCCAGATGCCCGCGATCAGGCTGAGCCCGAACGCGATCTGCGGCATGAGGTCGAGCCAGAACCAGATCTCGGCGACCGCGCGCCCCTTGCGCAGCTCGGTCTCGCGCAGCGTCTCGGCCTGGCGACTGAACCGCACGAGCGCGTGCTTGCCGCGCCCGAAGGCCTTGAGCACGCGGATGCCGTGCACGCTCTCCTCGACGCTGGTGGCCAGGTCGCCGGCCTGATCCTGACTGCGCCGGGCGAGCGCGCCGTAGCGCTTCTCGAACAGGTAGCCCTGAATCCACATGGGCACCCCGGTGACGAGGAAGATCGCGCCGAGCAGCCAGTGCCAGCGGAACAGCAGCACGGCGCCGATCGCGATGGTGAGGATGTTGACCACGAGCAGGATCAGGCCGAACGCCAGCCACCGCCGGATGATGTTGATGTCCTGCATCATGCGGCTGAGCAGCTGCCCCGACTGCCAGCGGTCGTGGAAGGCGACGGGAAGTCCCTGCAGTCGCGAGTACAGCTGCGAGCGCATCTGGTACTCCACCTCGGTGGCGGGGGTCAGCACGAACCAGCGGCGCAGCCACACCATCACCGCCTCGCCCAGAGAGAGGGCCAGCACGCCGAACGCGCCGGCGATGACGAATCCGACGGAGTCGTCGGCGCCGCCGCCGAGATCGAAGTTCTTCACGACCTGCTCGAGCACGATCGGGATCATCAGGGCGATCACCGCGGCGGCGAGCGCGCTGAGCGCACCCCCGATCAGGCGGCCGAGGATCGGCTGCACGAAGGGCTTCAGCCGCCAGAGCGCGGCGAATGTGGACAGGGACGACGAAGACGAGCTGACAGACATGACTCTCGGTTGCGTGGCGAGTGGGTGCCGAAGGTGAGGCGGATGCCGTGGCATCCGCTGCGTCGCCCGGTCGACGCGACAGCCTTCGAGCCTATTGCCGACGCTGTCCGACGCGCAAGGCAGACGCGTCGATCAGATCTCGCCGCGCTCGCGGGCGAGCAGGCTCCGCTTCACCGGGAGCCCCCATGCGAAGCCCCCCAGCGACCCGTCCGCGCGCAGCACGCGGTGACACGGCACGAACAGGGCGGGGGCGTTCCGCGCGCAGATCGACGCGGCCGCGCGCACCGCCTGCGGGCTGCCGAGCTCGGCCGCGAACTCGCGGTAGCTGAGCGGGCGTCCCGGTTCGATGCGCCGCAGGGCCTCCCATCCGGCGGACTGCATCGTCGTACCGCGCTGGCGCACGATCACGGCGTCGATGGCGTGCAGGTCGCCCGCGTAGAACGCGCGCGCCGCGTGTGCGGCATCCGTCTCCCCCTCGTCGACCGCGGTCGGGCGCAGCGCGGGATGCACCCGCGCGATGATCGCCGCGTGGTCGTCGGTCCAGCCGGAGGCGAGCACCCGCTGCGCCTCGTCGACGAGGATCGTCAGGGCGCCGTCGGCTGTCGGTATCGTCTGCACGAGCGCGGTCATGGCTTCTCCTTCGGGGCTGAGCGTGCGGAGCGGCGCGGCGGCCGGGCGGGTACCGCCCGCCACAGGTGCGCGGCGAGGTAGCTGCGCCAGGGCGCCGTGCGCGCGGCCCAGGCCGTGAGGGACGCCGGATCTCCGGGGAGCCCTGAGGCCACGGCACCCGCGCGCACGGCCACGTCACCGGGCAGGAAGACGTCGGGGTCGCCGATCACGCGCATCCGCACGTAGTCCGCCGTCCACGGCCCGATGCCCGGCATCGCCAGCAGGGCGGCCCGCTGCGCTGCGGCGTCATCGCCGACCGTGAGGGTCAGCGGCCCGTCGGCGAGCGCCGCGGCAGCGCCGGTGATGGCGCGGATGCGCGCCGCAGGCCCGCGCAGCACCTCGGCACCGTGCTCGGCGATGGCGTCCATCGTCGGGAAGAGCAGCCCGCCGGTGGGAGTGCGCTCGCCCAGCTGCTCGGCCAGCGCGGCGAGAGCGGTGCGCGCTGCGGCGACGGTGATCTGCTGTCCCACCATGGCGCGGATGAGCATCTCGTGCGGATCCGCCGTGCCCGGCACCCGGATGCCGGGGACGGCGGCCACGAGCGGCGCCAGCTCGGGGTGCTCCGAGAGCGCGTCGTCGACCGCCTGCGGGTCGGCGTCGAGGTCGAACAGCCGGCGGGCGGTCGCGACGAGGGGTGCGAGGTCGGCGAGCCTGGTGACCGTCGCACGCAGCCGCAGCTGTCCCTCCGGCGTCTGCCGGATCTCGAGGTGCGCGGGGCCGCCCGGCATCCGCAGGTGACGACCGAACGAGGTCGCCGTGGCGGTCTCCACCCCGGGCAGAGCGCGCGCCGCCATCCAGACGAACAGGCCCGAGGCGTCGATGGGCGCGCGGTGCGGCAGCAGCAGGTCTATGGCGCCCGGCGTCTCGGCGCCGTCCGCCGCAGCGTGTGAGCCGCGGGCGGCTGCACGGCGCGTCGCGCGCAGCTCTCCGGGGGTCATCTCGAAGACCTCTCGGATCGTGTCGTTGCACTGCCGGATGCTCGAGAATCCCGCGGAGAACGCGACCTCCGAGATGGGCATGTCGGTGCCGACGAGCAGCATGCGCGCGGTGTGCGCGCGGTGCGCCCTGGCGAGGGCGAGCGGGCCGGCGCCGAGCTCGGCGGTCAGCATCCGCGTCAGATGCCGGGGCGAGTAGCCGAGCCGGCGGGCGAGCCCTGGCACCCCCTCCTGCTCGACGACTCCCGCGGTGATCAGACGCATCGCGCGCCCGGCCGCGTCTCCGCGCAGATCCCACGCCGGCGAACCCGGCGCGGCTTCGGGCAGGCAGCGCTTGCAGGCGCGGTACCCGGCCTCGTGCGCCGCTGCGCTCGTGGAGTAGAAGGTGACGTTCTCGGGCTTCGGGGTGCGGGCGGGGCAGCTCGGGCGGCAGTAGATGCGCGTCGAGCGCACCGCCGTGACGAACTGCCCGTCGAAGCGCGTGTCCCGCGCGGCGATCGCACGGTAGCGCCGGTCGTGCTCTGCGGTGCTGCCCATGTCTTCATGCTGTCACGCCCGCGCGCCCTCGGCTGGCGGAAATCGGACATCGCAGTCATGCGATCAGGTCACGACGTTTCGACTCGATCGGCTCCGCCGAACTCGCTCAACGATCGGGTTGCGCCCTCGCGCAGCTCGGCCGCTGTGAGGCCACTTCTTCCACTGACCGGTCGCTTCGCTCCCGGTCAGTGGAAGAAGTGACGCTCTCCGGTGAAGAACATCGTCACGCCGGCCTTGCGGGCGGCATCCACCACCTCTTCGTCGCGCACCGAGCCGCCGGGCTGCACGATCGCCGTGACGCCGGCGTCGATGAGCACCTGCGCGCCGTCGGCGAAGGGGAAGAACGCATCGGATGCGGCCACCGAGCCGGCGGCCCGGTCTCCGGCCCGCTCGACGGCCAGGCGGCACGAGTCGACCCGGTTGACCTGCCCCATGCCCACGCCCACGGTCGCGTTGTCCTTCGCCAGCACGATCGCGTTCGACTTCACCGCACGGCAGGCCTTCCACGCGAAGATGAGGTTCTCCATCTCGACGTCGTCGGGCCGCTCGCCCGAGACGAGCTCCCAGTTCGTCGCCACCGAGACGATGTCGTCGGGGAACCGATCGGCATCCTGCAGCAGCAGACCGCCCGAGACCAGACGCACGTCCATCCGCTCCTGCCTCCAGTCGGCGGGCAGCTGCAGCAGACGCAGGTTCTTCTTCGCCTTGAACACCTCGAGCGCGGCCGGCTCGAACGCCGGGGCGACGATGACCTCGGTGAAGATGTCCTTCAGGTTCTCCGCCATCTTCAGGGTCACGGTGCCGTTGGCCGCGATCACTCCGCCGTAAGCCGAGACCGGGTCGCACTCGTGTGCGCGCAGGTGCGCGCTGGCGATAGGGTCGAGGGCGTTGCGCGCGGTCGTCGCGATGCCGCACGGGTTGGCGTGCTTGATGATCGCCACGGCCGGCTGCACCATGTCGTACGCGGCGCGCAGCGCGGCGTCGGCGTCGACGTAGTTGTTGTACGACATCTCCTTGCCCTGCAGCTGGGTCGCCTGCGCGATGCCGTGGCCGCCGGCGCGGGTGTAGATCGCGCCGCGCTGGTGCGAATTCTCGCCGTAGCGCAGCGTGGCCAGGCGCTCGGCCTTCACCGTGAGGTGCGCCGGCAGGTCTCCGCTCTCGGCGAGGGTGCGCTCCGAGAACCACTGCGCGACGGCCGAGTCGTAGTTGGCGGTGTGCGCGAAGGCGCGTGCGGCGAGCTCGCGACGGTGGCTGAGGGTGGTGCCGCCCTCGGCGATCGCCTCGATGATGGCGGGGTACGACTCGGGTGACACGACGATCGCGACGTTGGCGTGGTTCTTCGCCGCGGCGCGCACCATGGCGGGTCCGCCGATGTCGATCTGCTCGACGATGGCGTCGGGGTGTGCTCCTGATGCCACGGTCTCGACGAAGGGGTAGAGGTTGACCACGACGAGCTCGAACGGCTCGATGCCGAAGTCCTCGAGCTGACGCTCGTGCTCTTCGAGGCGCAGGTCGGCGAGCAGCCCGCCGTGCACCTTCGGGTGCAGCGTCTTGACGCGGCCGTCGAGCATCTCGGCGACCCCGGTGACCGATGCCACATCCGTGACCTGGTGACCCGCGTCGCGGATGGTCTGCGCCGTGGAGCCGGTCGAGACGATCTCGATGCCCGCCTCGGTCAGCGCCTCGGCGAGCTCGATCAGGCCGGACTTGTCGCTCACCGACACCAGGGCGCGCTTCACCCGCACCAGGTCGCGGTCGCGGTACAGCGAGGGGTCGAGGCTGGGGCCGGCCATGGGGGTGCTCCTTCGTTCGGGGGAGGTCGTGCGGGTCAGCGGGAGAGGGTCAGGTCGCCCGTGGCGATGCGCTGCACGGCATCGATCAGCAGGCGACGCTCGACGGGCTTGATGCGGTCGTGCAGGGTGGCTTCGGTGTCGCCGGGCAGCACGGGCACGCGCTCCTGGGCGAGGATCGGTCCGCTGTCGATGCCGTCGTCGATCACGATGATGCTCGCTCCGGTCTCGGCGACGCCGGCGGCGAGCGCATCGCGCACGCCGTGCGCGCCGGGGAACTCGGGCAGGTACGCGGGATGCGTGTTGATGATGTTCGGCGCGTAGCGCTCGACGACCGCCGGCGGCAGCAGGCGCATCAGCCCGCTGAGCACGATGAGGTCCGGCTGCCAGGCGTCCAGCTGGGCGGCCAGCTCCCGCCCCCACTCCTCGCGACTCGCGTAGGCGGTGTACGGCACGGTGAAGGTGGGGATGCCGAACTCCTCGGCATGCGCGAGCCCTTCCGCGTCCCGGTCGGCGCCGACGGCGATCACCCTGGCCGGGAAATCGGGGTGACTCGCCGCCTCCAGAAGGGCTCGAAGGTTCGAGCCGGTACCGGAGATCAGAACAGCGAGCGTCAGCACCCGGTCAGTCTACCGGGGTGGTGAGCCCCGCCATCTCCGTGTTCCAGCGGTCGATGCGCTCTTCGGCGAGCTCGTCGCGGTGCCGCGGTGCGAGCAGCAGGATGCCGGCGCCGATGAGCACCTCGATGCCGATCGCGAGCGCGAGCGCTCCGGGCGCGGGTCCGGCCTGCGCGAGTCGGCCCGGGCCGATCGAGCCGGACGCCAGTGCCGCCGCGATCGCGGCGACGCCGGCGGTCAGGCCGGCCATCGCGACCGCGATCGCCGCTCGCGGGCCGTGCCCGCCCGCGGTGTTCTCCCAGACCAGCCTCGAGCGCACCATCCAGCCGGCCACCGCGCCGCAGGCGATCGGCACGAGCACGCTCACCAGCATCCAGATCGACGAGTTCTCGGGCACCAGCCCGAGAACCGGGATGCCCGGGACGACACCCAGCTCGGTGCCGGCGGGCGACACCGAGGTGCCCGCGCCGAGGGCGAAGCCCGGGGCGGCGAGCCAGCTCGCCGCCCACACGATCAGGGTCGGCAGGTAGGCCAGGTGCCCGAGGGTGAGCATGGCGGCACCGAGGGCGTCGACGTGCGCCGCCTCGAACAGCGCCACCACCTCTCCGCCGCGCAGCAGGGTCATGACGGCGATGCCCACGGCCGATGCGCCCGTGAGCGCGACCGTGGCGACGGCAGCGCCCCGGACGGCCTCGCCGGGCACCGCGGCCCAGTCGCCCCAGGCGTCGACGACGTCACGCAGCCGATCGATGAGCCCGTCGTCGCCCTCCGCCCACGCGTGGCGCAGCGCGCCGGCCAGCGCACCGACCGCGTAGACCGCGGCGGGGATGACGATCGCGGCCCACAGCGGCGCGCGCAGCACGTCAGAGCGGCAGGTCACCGCGACGGCGACCGAGAGGGCGGTGAACCCCGCCACTCCCCCGATGACACCGGAGACCCACCGGCCGGCCACGGCGGCACGACGGCCCGACCGCGCCGCGAAGAGCAGGGTGAACAGCAGCAGCGCCAGCGGCGGCACCGAGAGGGCGAATCGGGCCGCGTCCTTCGGGATCGCGAGGGCGGAGACCACGGCATCCGGAAGCACCACCTCGAGAGGGACCCCGTGCCCGAACTGCCAGAGCGTGCCGCTCACCGGCCAGAGCGAACCCCAGTCGGCGGCGAGTCCGAACGCCAGCACCCAGAGCAGGGTGAAGGGCGCGAGCACGACGGCGAGCCCGACAGCGGCCGCGATGGCGGCGTCGAGGGCGGCGAGGAGCGCGACGATGAGGCGTTGCATGACGGATCGAGCCTACGTCGTGCATCCGCCCGGTCTGCTGCGGCCACGCGCGGTGCGGCGAACCCGGTAGATTCTCTTCGGAGGTCCACCCGATGACTGATGCCCCTGTGCGCCCTGACGCCGAACCGCGTAATGCGATCGACCGTTTCTTCGAGATCACCCGACGAGGCTCGAGCTTCGCCGCCGAGATCCGCGGAGGTGTGGTCACGTTCGTGACGATGGCGTACATCGTCATCCTGAACCCCATCATCCTCTCCAGCGGAACCGACATCGACGGCGCCCAGCTGGACTTCGTGCAGCTGAGCGCGGTGACCGGCCTCACCGCGGCCGTCATGACGATCCTGTTCGGTCTGGTCGCGCGCCTGCCGTTCGGATTCGCGGCCGGTCTCGGCATCAACGCGTTCCTCGCGTTCTCCGTCGTCGGCGAGGTCACCTGGCCCGAGGCGATGGGCCTGGTGGTCATCAACGGCCTGATCATCGTGCTGCTCAGCGCGACCGGACTGCGCCGCATGATCTTCGACGCCGTCCCCATGCAGCTGAAGATCGCCATCACCGTCGGCATCGGCCTGTTCATCGCGTTCATCGGCTTCGTCAACGCCGGCTTCGTGACGGCCGCCGCCTCGCCGCCGGTCGCCCTCGGCGTGGGCGGCTCGGTCGCCACCGTGCCCACACTTCTGTTCGTGATCACCCTGCTGCTCACCGGCGTGCTGGTGGCGCGCCGGGTCAAGGGCGGCATCCTCATCGGACTCGTCACGGGGACGGTGCTGGCCGTCATCGTCGAGGCGATCTGGCACATCGGCGCCAAGGGCGACGACAACCCCGGCGGCTGGGGCCTGTCGGTGCCGGCGCTGCCCGCGCAGCTCGTCAGCCTTCCCGACCTGTCGCTCGTCGGCGAGTTCGACCTGTTCGGCGGCTTCGGTCGCATCGGCGCGCTGGCCGCCCTGATGCTCGTCTTCACCCTCGTCTTCACGAACTTCTTCGACGCCATGGGCACCATGACCGGCCTCGCGAAGGAGGCGGAGATCGCCGACGAGCGCGGCAACTTCCCGCGTCTGAAGTCGGCGCTGATCGTCGAGGGCGTCGGCGCTGTGGTCGGCGGCGCCACCTCGTCCTCGTCGAACACGGTGTTCGTCGAGTCGGGCGCCGGCATCAGCGAAGGCGCCCGCACCGGCTTCGCGAACCTCGTCACCGGCGGGCTCTTCCTCATCGCGATGTTCTTCACCCCGCTGGTCTCGATCGTGCCCACCGAGGTGGCCGCCGCCGCGCTGGTGATCGTCGGAGCGCTCATGATGAGCCAGATCCGTTTCATCGACCTGACCGACTTCTCCGCACTGTTCGGTGTCTTCCTCACCGTGTCGGTGATGCCGATGACGTACTCGATCGCCAACGGCATCGGCGCCGGCTTCATCGGCTGGGTCGCCGCACGCGCGTTCTCGGGCAAGGCGAAGGAGATCAGCCCGCTGCTGTGGATCGTGGCTGCCGGTTTCGTGATCTACTTCGCCCGCGGACCGGTGGAGATGCTTCTCAGCTGAGCGGGCGTCTCGCGGTCGCGGGTATGACGAAGGCCCCGGGGTGGAGCCCGGGGCCTTCGTGTACGAGTCTACCGCCTCGGCGGCACGTTGACGTTCCGCGCAGCAGCAGCGGGAGCCTCGAGGAGCGCATGCCTCGATCCTGCCACGCCCGTGGCGTCGCTCCTGCACCCGGAGACGCCGATGGCCCCGGGAGCGGATCCCGGGGCCATCGTGCGCAGGTGGACGCGTCGCGGTCAGAGCGCCTCGACGATGGCGCGCATCAGGTCGGCCGCCTCAGAAGGCGTCTTGCCCACCTTGACGCCGGCGGCCTCGAGGGCCTCCTTCTTGGCCTGTGCGGTTCCGGCCGAGCCCGAGACGATGGCGCCGGCGTGGCCCATGGTCTTGCCCTCGGGCGCGGTGAAGCCGGCGACGTAGCCGACGACGGGCTTGGTGACGTTGGCCTTGATGTAGTCGGCCGCGCGCTCCTCGGCGTCGCCGCCGATCTCGCCGATCATGACGATGGCCTTGGTCTCGGGGTCGGCCTCGAACGCGGCGAGCGCGTCGATGTGCGTGGTGCCGATGACCGGGTCGCCGCCGATGCCGATGGCTGTCGAGAAGCCCAGGTCGCGCAGCTCGAACATCATCTGGTAGGTCAGCGTGCCCGACTTCGACACGAGACCGATCGGGCCCTTGCCGGTGATGTTCGCCGGGGTGATGCCGACCAGCGCCTCGTCAGGGGTGATGATGCCGGGGCAGTTCGGACCGATGATGCGGGTCTTGTTGCCCTTCTCGGTCGCGTACGCCCACGCCTCGGCGCTGTCGCCCACGGGCACGCCCTCGGTGATGACGACGAGCAGCGGGATCTCGGCGTCGATGGCCTCGACCATGGCGTCCTTGGTGAACGCGCCGGGCACGAAGGCGATCGAGACGTCAGCCCCGGTCTTCTCCATCGCCTCGGCGACCGAGCCGAAGACGGGGAGCTCAACGGCGTTGCCGTCCTTGTCGGTGTGCGCGACGGTCGTGCCGGCCTTGCGGGCGTTCACGCCGCCGACGATGTTGGTGCCCGCCTTGAGCATGAGGGCGGTGTGCTTGGTGCCCTCGCCGCCGGTGATGCCCTGGACGATGACCTTGGAGTCCTTGTTGATGAAGATCGACATGTCTGTGATTCCTTCCGGCGCGTCAGGCGTTCGCCAGCTCGGCGGCCTTGTCGGCACCCTCGTCCATGGTGGCGGCGAGGGTGACCAGCGGGTGGTTGGCTGCGGCGAGGATCTCGCGACCCTCTTCGACCTGGTTGCCGTCGAGGCGCACGACGAGAGGCTTGGTCGCCGCATCGCCGAGGATCTCGAGGGCCTTCACGATGCCCTCGGCGACGGCGACGCAGGAGGTGATGCCGCCGAAGACGTTCACGAACACGCTCTTGACCTGCTCGTCGCCGAGGATGACGTCGAGTCCGGCCGCCATGACCGTGGCGGACGCACCGCCGCCGATGTCGAGGAAGTTCGCCGGCTTCACGCCGCCGTGCTTCTCGCCGGCGTAGGCGACGACGTCGAGGGTCGACATGACCAGACCCGCGCCGTTGCCGATGATGCCGACCTGTCCGTCGAGCTTGACGTAGTTGAGGCCGGATGCCTTGGCCTTCGCCTCGAGGGGGTTCTCGGCGTCCTTGTCGGCGAGAGCCTCGTGCTCGGGGTGACGGATCTCGGACGCGTTGTCGTCGAGGGTCACCTTGCCGTCGAGGGCGATGATCTCGCCGTCTTCGGTGCGCACCAGCGGGTTGACCTCGACGAGCGTGGCGTCTTCGCCCTTGTACACGTCGTAGAGCTTGACGAACACGTCGGCGACCTTCTCGACGAGCTCTTCGGGGAAGTTCGCCGCCTGGGCGATCTCGACGGCCTTGGCCTTGTCGATGCCGGTCAGCGGGTTGACCTCGACGCGCGCGAGGGCCTCGGGCTTCTCGACGGCGAGCTGCTCGATCTCCATGCCGCCCTCGACGCTGCACAGCGACAGGTACGAGCGGTTGGCGCGGTCGAGCAGCACCGAGAAGTAGAACTCCTCCGCGATGCGCGCGCCCTGCGCGACCATGACGCGCTTGACGACGTGGCCCTTGATGTCGAGGCCGAGGATCGCCTTCGCGGCCTCGTACGCCTCGTCGGGGGTCTTGGCGACCTTGACACCGCCGGCCTTGCCGCGCCCACCGGTCTTGACCTGAGCCTTGACGACCACGACACCGCCGATCTTCTCGGCGGCCGCCCTCACCTCCTCGGGGGTGTCGGCGACGATGCCGGCGAGGACCGGCACTCCGTACTTCTCGAAAACGTCTCGTGCCTGGTACTCGTACAGATCCACTGTGGTTCCTTCACTGGGCTGCTGTCTGGTCTGGTGATTCTCTCGATGTCGAGACATCGACCAGTCCCCCAGCCTACTACCGCCGTCTGAGCGCGCCGTCGCCGTCCCGCGACGTCGACGGACGCCGGGGGGCGCCGCGGTCTAGGCTTTCGCCATGCACGAATCCGCAGATCTGAGCACCGGTGTCGTCGCCGCGGCCCTCGAACTCTTCAGCGCCCAGGGGTTCGATCAGACGTCCGTCGAGCAGATCGCGAAGGCCGCGGGCGTCTCGCGGTCGACCTTCTTCCGCCAGTTCGGCGGCAAGGAGGATGTCGTGTTCATCGATCACGAGGCCCTGCTCGACGAGCTGCGGCAGTTCCTCGCCGAGCCGCACGACGACCCGTGGGCGGCGGTGTGCGAGGCATCGGAGCGCGTCTTCGCGCACTTCGCGCGAGACCCCGAGCTCGCCCGCCGACGCTACGAGGTCGTCCGCGAGGTGCCCGTGCTGCGCGACCGCGAGATCGTCACGGTGTTCCGGTATGAGCGGCTGTTCGACGAATACCTGCGCGCCTCCCTGCCCGGGATCGCGCCGATCGACGCGGTCGGGTTCTCTGCCCTGATCACCGCCGTGCACAATCACGTGCTGCGCCAGCTGCTGCGCGGCGGCCGCGTGCCGCTGAGCGTTCTGCGGGAGGCGCTCGACGACGTGCGTCGCCGCTACGGTGTGCTTCCCGAGGCGATCACGCCGTCGGATGACGATGTCGTCGTCGCCGTGTTCCCGCGGTCGATGCCGATCGCCGAGATCTCACGTCGCGTGCAGGCTCAGCTGTCCTGAGCGGCCGCCGACGTCACTCGTCGCAGCCGCACCGTCCCGAAGCGTTCTTCACCATGAAGCACACGTCGCACACGCCGTAATCGCGCTCGGCGAGGTTGGTGGCCTTCGGCGCGCGGGGCTCCCGACGAACTCTAGGGGGGAGTTCTCGGTGG
>NZ_MJIR01000061.1:0-23909 GCF_001878835.1 Microbacterium sp. AR7-10
CGCGCCAGCTGGTGAAGATCGGTCGGGAGCTTGCCGATGCTGACCTGATCGCGATCTCGGCACCGAACGGGAAGGTCCGCTCGCCGTTCGCGCCGAAGCAGATCGCGTCGATGCACAGCTGGGCGAACTCGCTCACCACCGTCAGGAAGCGACAGAACGCGCAGGCTCTTCTCGGGCTGGCCGGCGGCGCCGGTCTGACCGCCGCCGAGATCGTCGAAGTCCGTGTCTCTGACATCCTGCGCGAGGGTGACGTCGTGTTCGTGGCGGTCTCGGGGAAGAGAGCCCGTCGCGTGCCCGTGCGGCATGCATGGGCCCGGGTGCTGCTGCGCAGCATCGAGGGTCGTCTAGACGCGAGCGAGCGTGTGTTCCGCGGCCCGCGGATCGAAGAGTATCCGCCGCGCATCATCCAGTCGTTCCTCACCGACCACCCCGCCCCCGTACGCCCGACTCCGGCAGCGCTGCGCGCGGCATGGTTGCTGCACCACATCAACAACAATGTCCCACTGCAAGTGCTCCGCGACGTCGCCGGGATCGAGCACTACGCGACCCTCGTGCGCTACTACCAGCACGCACACGTGCTCGACGTCAACGACTTCACCGCGCAGCTCGTCGGAGCGGAGGTCACCCGATGATCTCCACCGACATCGACTACTACCGCGCCTCAAACGATGAGGAGTGCGGCATCACCGAGACGGAGATCCTCGGCCGCGGCCGCAACCTGCAGAAGTTCGACGACTCCACCGTCACGGTGTTCGAGACCCGCGTTCGGCAGTCCGGGATCCTCGAGCAGCTCGACCGCTGGGCAGCTGAGGACTCCAACGCTGAGGGCATGGGCGGCCGCCCCGCGATGATCTCTATCCGCGCTCTCCTCGTCGCCCTCCTGCTCCTCGCCCACGAGGGCTCGCCGCTGCACATTCGACGCGCGGCGTACGTGCTGCAACACCGACTCTCCGCACCGTCGCGCGAGCTTCTGGACCTTCCCGAGTCGCCGGTGAGCTTCGCCACCCACATCCCCACGACCAAGCGCTGGTACACGAACACGATCCGCGCATTCTACCGGATGAAGAAGCTGATGGACCCGTACCCGCAGGAGCTCTACACCGCCAAGACCTACACGCAGATACAGGAGATCCTGCGAAACCACGACGAACAGCGTGCCGAGAAGTACAAGGCACGGCTCGACGAGTACACCCGGCTGTTCATTCGCATGACGTTCATGGCGCAGCCCCGCGCCGTCCGACGCGCCACAAAGCAGATGGATGTCGCGTTCGACCAGACCTACATCGGCACCCCGACGACCAGGGGCTACAGCCGCAAGCACCTTGCGAGCAAGGTCAAGGCCGAACGCGGAGCCAACCTCGGCGAGAGGAGCCCAGGTCCCGTGAACGCCTTTGCCGGGTGGCACGTGAAGAGCGGCAAGGGCGAGCGAGTCGACAACCAGAAAGGCGAGATCGACCAGACCGCTCCCGGACGCGGCGAATGGGCGAACTACGACTGGGGCTGGGTGGCGAACCTCGCCGTCCGCGTTGACGCAGAACAGCCCGGGTCCAAGCGCTTCCGCCACCTCGTGGTCGCCGCATCGCTCAGCATCCCGAACATGGAGGTCGCCGAAGAAGGAACGCGCCTGCTCGAATCGGCACCGACCCTCGATCTCGCCCCCGGCATCGCGGACGCCGACAAACAGCACTGGGCAAACGCCAAGCCGTTCCGCCTGCTGAAGCCCGCGTTGAAGATCGGGTTCACCCCGTCGACCGACTACCGCAGCGACCGCGTCGGCGTGAGGGGCGGCGAACACGGCGGGCTGTTCGTCGAAGGCGACGTCTACTGCCCCAGCACCCCGGCACCGCTCCTGAACGCGACGAAAGACTTCCTCGACAAGCAGATCGACGTCGAGACGTATCGCGCACGACTCGAAGAGCGGAAGGCCTACCGCCTCCACGTGAAGGACAAGGCAAAAGGCAACGGCAAGGTCCTGTTGCGGTGCCCCGCCCTGGGTCCCAGCCCCACGGTGACCTGCCCACTGCGAGAGATGATGCGCACAGCCGCCAAGAAGAACCGCCCCGCAGTGGAGCCGGAGACGCTGGAAGAGGAGTTCCTTGACACCATCTGCAAGCAGCACTCCGCAGCCTTCGACCTCACCGAGATGCAGGCGCCGCAGCAGGCCTTCGACTACGGCAGCGAAGAATGGGAGACATTCCACGACCACGCCCGTAACTCCGTCGAGTCCGAGAACGAGCAGCTCAAGGCATCCGGCGACGAGGACATCGCAACCGCGCGCCGCCGCCGCGTCCGCGGAATCGCCGCAGCACAGATCCTCGTCACGCTCCTCATCGTCAACCACAACCTTCGCAAGATCGCCGCCTTCCTCAGCGACCAAGAGATCGAACGTGCACGCACCTCCCCGCGCGTGCAAACCCTCCGCCGCCGAGACCGTGTCTGGGCCAACCGGTACACCAAGACCACCGGCAGCGGCGACCTCACCATCCCCCGGGGCGGCCAAACAGCAACATCAGCTCCCCCAGGCAACCCGGACGGCGGCATTCTCACGATGATGCCGATGCGCACATGACCCTCTGCGCTCGCTGATCACACCGCCGGCAGCACGGCCGGCACGCTCTCTGCTACACCAAGACAATCGAACGCGCCCGAAAACCGGGCGCGTTTCTGCTTTCACCGTAGAAACCGTCCGACGCGGTCAATGTGAATCACCGTCGGACTTCGAAAGCACGAAAAAAGGAAGGGCGCCTGCTCGAAGCAGGCGCCCTTCCCTTTTATCCAGCTGTTCTGCAATCAGTTTTGCCAACAGCCCATTCGGTCGGGCTGACAGGATTTGAACCTGCGACCCCTTGACCCCCAGTCAAGTGCGCTACCAAGCTGCGCCACAGCCCGTGGCAGTCCGCGCTTTCGCGCGGGCAACTCCACTATCGTAGCCGACGGATTCGGCCACCGCGAACCGGCACCGCCGGGCGTGGCGGACGCCGTCTCGAGCATGCATCCGTTGCCGATGTCCACACCCCGGCGTAGCGTGCCGGCATGGCGAGGATCATCACAGAACCGGCCACGATCGCCCGATGGGACGACGTGCAGCACTCCCTCTCCGGCGGCGGCGACGGCGTCGGCTGCCAGTGCATCTGGCCCATCGTGCGCAACAGGGTCTGGCAGACGACGACACCCGAGCAGCGACGCGACATGCTGCGGGACGAGATCGCGTCCGGCCCTCCCCCGGGGCTCATCGCGTACGCCGACGGCGAGGCTGCGGGATGGGTCCGGGTCGGACCGCGCACCGTGCAGCAGCGCATCCTGCACACCCGCGCCATCGTCTCCGCGACCACCGAACCACTCGATGACGAGTCGGTATGGGCGGTCACGTGCTTCGTCGTCCGGCGGGAGCATCGCGGGAGGGGACTTACCGCTCGACTGCTGGCATCCGCTCTCGACTACGCCCGCGAGTCCGGCGCACGCCTGATCGAGGCGTATCCGGTCGACACCTCCACCGGCTCGCACCGATCGAACGACCTGTACCACGGCACCGCCACCACCTTCCTCGCGGCCGGTTTCGAACGAGGCCGCGACCTCACCGCACGGCGAGTCCTGATGACGCGCGGGCTGGCCGACTGATCGTGGAGCGCTCAGGCGCTACGGTAACCGCATGAGCACCACGCATCCGACCATCGAAGATCCGGAACTCGGCATCCTCTCCCGCGCCGAGACCACGCTCGACGATGGCGACGTCGTCACGCACGACTGGTTCTCGGGTGCGCTGACGATCGACGGTCGCGAGATCGAGCTGATGATCGACGGCGCCGACGTCGAAGCGGTGCGCACGCTCGTCCCCCGCGCGCACCGTGTGGTCGAGGATCTCGATGAGATCCGGCGCCGGGCATCCGACGCTGTCATCACCCACTTCAGCGACAGCGCGCCGTCCACCACCGAGCTCGATGAGGGAGCCGCCGATCTCGTGCTCGACACCGTCGAGATCACCGACGACGCGACGGTGCTGCACTTCACCGACTCGTGCGGGCGGCACTTCCCCGAGGGGTACTGGCCCGCCGTGCACCTCGGCGTCGACGGCAGCATCGGCGAGGTCACGGTCGAGGGCTGATCGCTCCTCACCCCTGTTTCCGACCGATGATGGATGCCATGAAACCCGTGCGCGTCGACAGCTGGCTGTGGGCGATACGCATCTACAAGACCCGTTCGGCCGCCACGACGGCATGCCGTGCCGGTCACGTGCGTGTCGGCGGCGAGCGCACGAAGGCCGCGCAGACGGTGAAGCCGGGCGACGAGGTGCGGGTGCGCATGTCGGGGTTCGATCGGATCCTCGTCGTCAAGCAGACGCTGTCGAAGCGCGTCGGCGCCCCCGTCGCGGTGACGGCGTACGAGGACCGCACTCCCCCTCGCGAGCCGTCGGCCATGCTGGCCGTGCGCGACCGTGGAGCCGGGCGGCCGACCAAGCGCGAGAGGCGCGAGATCGACCGGCTGCGCGGTCGGGATTCGCACGAGGACTGACCCCGAGTTATCCACAGATCCGTACCGACCCCGACGAATGTCGTAGGTATGTTCTAATCTGGATGCATGGACGACGGGTGGAACGCACTGATCGAACGGCGCACGGCGCTGCTCGACGAGTGGTCGGCCAAGCAGCGCGAGATCGCGATGCTGCAGGCCGAGGCGTCGACGCTGCTCGCCCGCCGGTGGGAGCTCTGGCAGGAAGAGGTGGCGGCCGCTCCGCAGCATCGGGATGCCATCGAGCGCTCGATGATGGCCGAGTACTCGGCCGCAGGCCACGTGTCGCAGGGTTCGATGACCTTCGCGTTCACCGACGCTCATCTGCTGGCGACCGAGTTCGGCGCGGTGCGTGAGTCGTTCGCGGCCGGTCGGATCACGCCGGGGCATGTGCGGGAGATCCTGCGCGAGGCCGCGCCTGTTCACGAGGCGATCGAGACGGGTGTCGTCGAGGCCGGCACCCTGATGCTCTACGAAGCTGCGGCTCTCGAGACAGCGGAGAACGACACCGCAACGCGCACCCGCGCGCAGGCGCGACGCCTCGCCGCCGCGCTAGCCGGGTCGACCGTCGTCGAGCAGCATGAGCGAGCCGCCACCGAGCGCACGATCACCGTGCGCTCGATCGGCGACGGGCTCGTGCTTCTGCAGGCGGTGCTGCCCGAGCACCTGGGACTGGCCATCGTCGACCGGCTCACCAAGATGGCTCGGCATATGCTGAAGCACCCGGAAGATCGCCGACCGGAATTCGGTCCGTCGGAGCCGGAAGAAGTCGGCCTCGACCCCGAGACCCTGCTTCCGGTGGGCGACGGGATGCCGGACGCCGATCCGACCGAGGGCGCGATCTTCGGATCGCACACCTTCACCGCCGATCCGTTCGATCTGCCTCCCGACCCGAGATTCCACGACGACAGCCCGTGCATCATCCACGTGCCGGATGACGCAAGGACGATGGATCAGCTGCGCGCCGACCTGTTCACCGACCTGCTGCTCGCGTCGACGCCGACCGAGGCGCACGGTACGGGGCTCGAGAGCATCCGCGCGACGATTCAGGTGACGGTCGCCGCCACGACGCTCGCCGGCGAAGACGATCGCCCTGCCGAGCTCGATGGAGTAGGGCCGCTGCTGCCCGAGGTGGCGCGGTCACTCGCCGGCCAGCGCACCGGCTGGACTCGCCTCTTCCTCGATCCCTCCGGAATGGTGGTCGAGACCGACACATACACCCCGACCGAGCAGATGCGGCGATTCCTGCGAGCGCGTGACCAGTACTGCCGCTTCCCGGGATGCCGTACCCCGATCCACCGGTGCCAGACCGACCACAACGAGGATTGGGCCCTGGGCGGGAAGACGCACATCGACAATCTCGCGCACTTCTGCGGCAGACATCATCCGATCAAGCACCCCGACATACCCGACAGTCATCGGTGGTACGCCCGTCAGCTTCCGGATCGCTCGGTCGAATGGATCAGTCCGAACGGACGCCGCTATCGAGACAGACCCAGCCGGCGAGTGATGTTCGTGCCGTCTGTCGAGCCTCCGGATGCACCGGGTGCGCCGCACGAGGTCGATCAGGATCCGACCGAGCGGCCGCCGTTCTGATCGAGAGCCTTCGCAGGTCAGCCGCGGGCATCCATCTCGCGCAGCAGCCAGCCGGCCGACTCGACTCGAGCGTCGACCTCGTCGAGTCGCACGGCCAGGCCCCGGTCGCTGGTCACGGCGATCACCTCGGAACCGTCTGCGACGAGACGGCGGGCCTCCTCGACGATCGCATCATCTCCGGCCCCGGCGGCTCGCACGATTGCGACGCGGGCCCCGTGTGCCTGATGCCGGGCATCCGGGATCGCGCGCGCCGCGCCCTCGACGACCATCGACACGGGCGGGAACCAGCGGTCGGCCTCGAGGCCGAGCGATCCGGCGTCCACGCCGTCCGCGGCCCAGCTCGACAGCCGCTCATGCAGGCGCGTCGCGGCACCCGCGCGGTCCTTCCACCAGCCGTCTGGCACCGACCCCGCGACGTTCGCTGCGTCCACGACGATCGCGGGGTGCACGCTCAACAGCGAACGCAGCAGGGGCCACGACGCGGCGAAACCGGGGTGCAGCGGACGCCTGTCGACCTCCTCGACCGGCACCCACTCCAGGGCGAGGCTCTCGGGATCGCTGATCACCGGATCGAACGGCGCGAGAACGTCGGCGACGACGGTCGTGTACGACCAGATCTGCAGGTCGAGCACCCGCGCGAACCGCGCGTGCAGCGCGCCGTCGGGAATACCCGCCTCCTCCTGCGCCTCCCGCAGGGCGCCGTCGAGTGCGGACTCGCCCTCGTGCAGCGCCCCTCCGGGAATGCCCCAGGTGCCGCCGAAATGACTCCATCCGACGCGGTGCTGCAGCAGCACCCCACGCTCAGGATCGACGGCGAGCACGCCCGCCGCTCCGAACCTGCCCCAGTACTTCTCGCCCGTCGGCGCGACGACCCACGCATCACCCGCGTTCTGCGGGCCGAGCGGGCGTCGCGGCTCATCAGGGGCCGGGGGAACGATCGTCACTCCCCCAGCTTTTCATGTCGTGACGCCCTTCGGCGCGAGCAGGTCGAGAAGAGTCAGCGTGCGCCGACCGCCGTCCCCGCACGCAGGCGCGACGCGGCGAGCTCCTCTGCGGCGAGCAGCGGCGTCACGCCGCGGGCATCCGCGTCGTCGAGGATCCGGCGCACCGTGTCGCCGATCCCGGCGACACGGTGCATGATCTCCTCGCTGGAGCCGATGCGCTTCGCCTCGAGGTCGAGATAGATCACTCCGCCGGCGTTCACGACGAAGTCGGGCGCGTACAGCACACCGCGCTGCGCGAGCCGATCGGCACCCGAACGATCGGCGAGCGGGTTGTTCGCCGGGCCGCACACGGCCTTCACGTCGAGGGCGTCGATGATCTCGTCGGTCAGCACGCCGCCGATCCCGGCGGGCACGAACACGTCGCCGGCGACGAGATGCTCGGCGCCCGGCTCGACCCAGGTCGCACCGATCTCGTCGGCGAACGCCCGGCGCGCGGGGTTGATGTCGGTGACGGTCAGCTGCGCGCCCTGCTCGGCGAGTCGCACCGCCAGGCGGCCACCCACCTGACCGAGACCGGAGATCGTGATGCGCCGCCCGGCAGCATCCGCCGATCCGGTCACCCGCTCGAGAACCGCCTGCAGCGAGGCGTACACCCCGAGGCTGGTGGGGCCTGCCGGCTCCCCCGATCCGCCGACGGCGGAGGGCAGGCCGACGACGTGCTGCGTGCGCTCGCTGACCGTCAGCATGTCATCGGTCGTCGACCCGACGTCCTCCGCGGTGCGGTACAGACCGCCCATCAGCTCGACGGCGTCGCCGAGGTCGAGGAACGCGTCCCGACGACGCTCGGCGTCGAGGGTCTCGCCGGGCGCGAGCCCGATCACCGACTTGCCGCCCCCGGCATCCAGCCCCGCAGCGGCGTTCTTCAGCGTCATCGCCGCCGACAGCCGCAGCGCGTCGCCGAGGGCGTCGCTCCAGTGCGGGTAGGTCCACAGCCGCGCGCCGCCCAGGGCGGAGCCGAGAACCGACGAATGCAGCGCCACGGCGATGAACAGCCCGCTGCGTCGTCCGGTCGTCACCTCCACGCGCTCGTGGGTGAAATCGGGCAGGGGCAGCGTGTGCGACATTGCATCCTCGAATCGTGCGGGGCCTCGTGGGCGATGCGTCGGATGCCGCGGTGTTGCGGCACCCGACGCCATTATCCCTTCGACGGGCTCAGGGACCCAAGAGCCGTGCTCGAGGAGCCGACCGATCAGCGCTGTCGGCGCTCGCGCACCCGCATGTTGATGACGATCGGGGTTCCCTCGAACTCGTACAGCTCACGCAGGCGACGCTGCACGAACCGGCGGTAGCCCGGGTCGAGGAATCCGGTCGTGAAGAGCACGAACGTCGGCGGACGCGTCGACGCCTGGGTGCCGAACAGGATGCGCGGCTGCTTGCCCCCACGCAGCGGGTGCGGGTGCGCGGCGACGAGCTCGGTGATGAACGCGTTGAACTTGCCGGTGGGGATGCGGCGGTCCCAGTTCTCGAGCGCCTGCTCGAGAGCGGGCACGAGCTTGTCGAGGTGCCGACCGGTCTTCGCGGAGATGTTCACCCGCGGAGCCCACGCGACGTGCGCGAGGTCCTGCTCGATCTCGCGCTCGAGGTAGCGGCGACGATCGGAGTTCTCCATGTCGTCGTCAGACAGGCGATCCCACTTGTTGAACGCGAGCACGAGCGCACGGCCCGACTCAAGCACCATGTCGATGATGTTCAGGTCCTGCACGCTGATCGACTGCGAGACGTCGAGCACGACGACGGCGACCTCGGCCTTCTCGAGGGCGGCCGAGGTGCGCAGCGACGCGTAGAAGTCGGCTCCCTGCTGCAGGTGCACACGCCGACGGATGCCCGCGGTGTCGACCAGACGCCACATCCGGCCGCCCATCTCGACGATCTCGTCGACCGGGTCGCGGGTGGTGCCGGCGAGGTCGTTCACGACCACGCGCTCCTCGCCCGCGGCCTTGTTCAGCAGCGACGACTTGCCCACGTTCGGGCGCCCGATGATGGCTACGCGACGCGGGCCGCCGATCTCCGCCTTCGCGACAGCCGACACCTCGGGCAGCTTCGCGATCACGAGGTCGAGCAGGTCGGCCACGCCGCGGCCGTGGATGGCCGAGACGGGGCGCGGCTCGCCGAGGCCGAGGTTCCACAGGGGTGCAGCCTCGGGCTCCTGGCGCGCGTCGTCGATCTTGTTCGCGACGAGGAAGATCGGCTTGCCGCTCTTGCGCAGCAGCTTGACGACGTGCTCGTCGGTGGACGTGGCGCCCACCTTCGCGTCCACGACGAACAGCACCATGTCGGCCAGGTCGATCGCGACCTCCGCCTGGGCGGCGACCGAGCGATCGATGCCCTTGGCGTCCGGCTCCCACCCGCCGGTGTCGACGAGCGAGAAACGACGGTCGTTCCACTCGGCCTTGTAGGTCACCCGGTCGCGCGTGACGCCCGGGGTGTCCTCCACGACCGCCTCGCGGCGGCCGAGGATGCGGTTCACGAGCGCCGACTTGCCCACGTTCGGGCGGCCGACGATCGCCACCACGGGCAGAGCCGGCGAGTACTCGATGCCGTCCTCACCGAGGGCGATGCCCTCCAGCAGCGCGGCGTCGTCTTCTTCCAGCTCGTAGTCGGTGAGCGACGCGCGCATCGCCGTGGCGCGCTGCTCGGCGAAGTCTTCGTCGAGCGAGGCCATCTTCTCGGCGAGATCGTCCGGGGCGCCGGTGTACTCTTCATCGGCCATGTTCAAGCTCCTCTGTCAGCGTCGCGCCGCTGGGCGATCACCGTGAGCACGGCGTCGATGGTCTGCGCGAAATCAAGTTCGGTGGAGTCGACCACGTCAACGCCTTCGGCGGCGTTGAGGAAGTCGACGACGGTGCTGTCGGATGCGTCGCGCTTATGCAGCGCCTCCGCGACGACCGCGGCGTTCTCGCCGGCGAGCTCGCCGGCGCGCCGGGCGGCGCGCACCTCCGGCGCTGCGGTCAGCAGGATCCGCACGGGCGCGTCCGGCGCCACGACGGTGGTGATGTCTCGTCCTTCGACGATCACGGCCGGGTACTCCGACTCGGCGACGATGCGGCGGAACATCTCGTTCACCTGCACGCGGATCTCGGGCACGCGGGCGACGCCGCTGACGGCATTCGACACGCGCGGCTCCCGGATGGCCGCGGTCACGTCCACGTCGCCGACGCGCACGATCCGGTCGTCGGGGTCGAGTCCCTGCGAGAACGGGAAGGCGGATGCCGCGGCGCGAACCGCATCGGCATCGACCGTGTCGTCTCCGCGGTCGAGGACGTGCCAGGCGAGCGCCCGGTACGCGGCCCCGGTGTCGAGGTAGCCGTAGCCCTCGCGGCGGGCGATCTCCTTCGACACGCTGGACTTGCCGGAACCGGCGGGTCCGTCGATCGCGATGAACTTCGAAGCATCAGTCATTGGTGTTCCCCGCAATCCGCCAGCCACGTTCTTCCAGTCCTTCGATGGCGCCGCGCAGCGAAGCGGGAGCCACGCTGATCTCGGCGAGACCGAACTGGGCGCCGGGCGAGTGCTCCAGACGCAGGTCCTCCACGTTCACGCCCAGCTCGCCGAGCTCGCCGAACAGGCGGCCCAGCTGGCCGGGGGTGTCGTCGACCATGACGACCATGGTCTCGAAGCGACGGTTCTGCCCGTGCTTGCCCGGCAGCCGCTCGACGCCCTCGTTCCCCTGGCGGATGGCGTCTGCCACCGCACGGCGGGCACCGGGCGCGTCCGGTGCCCGCAGCGCGTCGGCGACCTCCCTGAGGTCGCCGGCGAGGGCATCGAGCAGCTCGACGACCGGCGCGGCGTTCGCGCCGAGGATCTGCACCCACAGCTCGGGCGCCGAGGCGGCGATCCGGGTCGTGTCGCGCACGCCCTGGCCGGCAAGGCGCAGCGAGCCCTCGTCGGCCTCGGCCAGGCGACCGGCGAGCAGGCTCGCGACCACCTGCGGGACGTGCGAGGTCAGCGCGACGGCGCGATCGTGCTCCTGCGGCGTCATCTCGAGCAGCAGTGCGCCGACGTCGAGCGCGAGCGCCTCGACCAGAGCGAGGTCGGCGGGGCGCGTCTGCTCATCGCGGCAGACCACCCACGGCCGGCCGATGAACAGGTCGGCGCGTGCGGAGATCGCTCCCCCGCGCTCGCGCCCGGCGAGCGGGTGTGAGCCGATGTAGCGGGTGAGGTCGATGCCGCGGCGGCGCAGCTCGTCGAACGGCTCGAGCTTCACACTCGCGACGTCGGTGACGACGGCATCCGGATGCGCGGTCAGCTCGGCCTCGATGACGTCGGCGGTGACGTCCGGCGGGACGGCGACGACGATCAGCCGCGGTGCGTCGTCTTCACGTGCGGCGCGCCCTGCCCCGTAGTCGATCGCGAGCCGCAGCTGCGACGGCGAGGCGTCGGCGAGCACGACGTCGACGCCCTTGGCGCGCAGCGCGTGACCGATGCTGGCGCCCAGAAGCCCGGCCCCGACGACGCGCACCGTCCCCGAGAGCCGCGCGGCGTTCTGCCTCGCGCGCGCATCGTGGGAATCGCTCACTCGTTCTCCTGAGGGCTGTCGTGCGCTCGACGCTGCTCGGAGGCAGCGGGCGCCGGGGAATCCTGGCGCGACAGGGTCAGCAGTGCGCCTCGTTCGATTTTAGTCAGCTCGCGCGCCTTGCCCACCGGGAGAGTTCCCAGGTGCAGCGGCCCGAACTGCCGGCGCACCAGCTCGTCCACCGGATGCCCGACCGCAGCCATCATGCGACGCACGATGCGGTTGCGGCCGGAGTGCAGCGTGAGCTCGACCAGGCTCGACCCCAGCGACACATCGAGGAGGCGTGCCTTGTCGGCCTTGATCGGGCCGTCCTCGAGCTCGATCCCGCGGGTCAGCTGGGCGATCGTCTGCGCGGTGACGGTGCCGGACACCTTGGCGATGTACACCTTCGTGACGCCGAACGACGGGTGCGCGAGCACGTGGGCAAGGTCGCCGTCGTTGGTGAGGATCAGCAGGCCGCTGGTCTCGGCATCCAGTCGCCCCACGTTGTACAGTCGCTCGGGCCACTCCTTCGTGAAGCGGCGCAGGTCGGGCCGGCCGTTCTCGTCTTTCATGGTGCTGACCACGCCGGTCGGCTTGTTCAGCATCACGTAGCGCTTCGACACGTCGAGCTGCACAGCGGTGCCGTCGACATCGATCAGGTCGGTGTCGGGGTCGATGCGGGTGCCGAGCTCGGTGACCGTCCTGCCGTTGACGCGGATGCGCCCCTCGACGATGTACTGCTCGATGACGCGGCGAGAGGCCACACCGGCGTTCGCGAGCGCTTTCTGCAGCCGGATGCCCTCGGGCTGGTCCATCGGGGGTCGGTCAGTGCTCATCGGATCATTCCCTCTTCGAATCCGTCGGCGCCGTCGTCGAGCAGCGGCGAGATGGGCGGCAGCTCGTCGATCGAGTTGATGCCGAGGTGCTGCAGCAGCTGGTCTGTGGTGCCGTAGTTGATCGCGCCGGTCTCGGAGTCGGTGAACAGCTCGGTGATGAGCCCGCGCGCGAGCAGCGTGCGCACCACCGAGTCGACGTTGACGGCGCGGATGGATGCCACCTGCGCGCGGGTCACGGGCTGCTTGTAGGCGATCACGGCGAGCGTCTCGAGAGCCGCCTGGGAGAGGCGCGCCGGCGCCTGACCGCCGACGAAGTCCGCGACCAGGTCGTCGTGGTCGTCGCGCACGTACAGCCGCCAGCCGCCCCCGACCTCGCGCAGCTCGAACCCGCGGCGCGGACCGCGGCCGCGGCCGTCGTAGTCCGCGACCAGCTGCTCGAGCACCTGCCGCACCGCGGGCACGGGCGCGTGCACGGCAGCGGCCAGAGCGACGAGCGAGATCGGCTCGTCGACGATCAGCAGGATCGCCTCGACGCGCTCGGCGAGCGGCGGGCCCTGGGGCGCGTCGCTCGCTGATTCCTGAGGGGAATCCGGTTCTGCGACGGGATCCACGGCGCGGGCATCCGTCTCATCGGTCATAGTCAGCTCCCAACGTGGCCAGCTGCTCATCCGACCAGCTCTCCGCAGACCAGCGCAGAGTCAGCTCGCCCAGCGGCTCGAGCTGCTCGAACGACAGCGCGGCGTGACGGTACAGCTCGAGCACCGAGATGAAGCGGGCGACGACGACGCCGGGCTCGCTGACGCCCGCGACGAGCTCACGGAAGGTCAGCGACTCGGTGCTGCGCAGCAGCGTCACGACGATCGCGGCCTGCTCGCGGATGCTCACCAGCGGCGCGTGCAGATGGTCGAGCCCGACCGTCGGCAGCTCCTTCGGAGTGAACGCCATCAGGGCCAGCGCGGCGAAGTCGGCCGGCGTCAGCGTCCAGACCAGCTCGGGCGTCCAGCTGCGATGCTTCTCGTCGAGCGGCACGGCGCGCACGTGCCGGCGGTCCTCGCGCTGCAGGCAACGGGCGAACCACGCCGAGACCTCCTTGAACGCGCGATACTGCAGCAGACGGGCGAACAGCAGGTCGCGTGCCTCGAGCAGCGCCACCGATTCGGCATCCACCAGCTCCCCCTGCGGCAGCAGCCCGGCGATCTTCATGTCGAGCAGGGTCGCGGCCACGACGAGGAATTCGGATGCCTGGTCGAGTTCGGCGTCGCCGTCGAGCTCTCTCAGGTACGAGATGAACTCGTCGGTGACGCGGCTCAGAGACACCTCGGTGATGTCGAGCTCGTGCTTGGAGATGAGGGTGAGCAGCAAATCGAACGGGCCGTCGAAGTTCGACAGCGAGACCCGGAACGCGTCGACCGGCTCAGCGCCGCGAACGGCGTCGGCTTGCCTCAGATCCTCAGGCGACGGCGCCACGGGCGACCAGCTCCCGCGCCAGTCGCAGGTACGCCTGTGCTGCGGCGTGCTCGGGCGCGAACTCGGTGATGGGAACGCCCGACACCGACGCGTCGGGGAACTTCACGGTGCGACCGATCACGGTCTCGAGCACGTCGTCGCCGAAGGCCTCGACCACGCGTTCGAGCACCTCACGCGAGTGCAGCGTGCGCGGGTCGTACATGGTGGCGAGCAGTCCGTCGAGCTCGATGGCGGGGTTGAGCCGGTCGCGGACCTTGTCGATGGTCTCGATCAGCAGCGCCACACCGCGCAGGGCGAAGAACTCGCACTCGAGCGGGATGAGCACGCCGTGTGCCGCGGTCAGCGCGTTCACCGTGAGCAGGCCGAGCGACGGCTGGCAGTCGATGAGGATGACGTCGTACTCGCCCGACACGTGCCGCAGCACCCGGGAGAGGATCGTCTCGCGAGCCACCTCGTTGACGAGGTGCACCTCGGCTGCGGACAGGTCGATGTTCGCCGGCAGCACGTCGAGGTTGGGCACCGCCGAGTGCACGATCGCCTCACGCGGGTCGCGCTTGGTGTCCAGCAGCAGGTCGTACACGGTGGGCACGTCGTGAGTCTGGATGCCCAGGCCGGCCGACAGCGCACCCTGCGGGTCGAAGTCGACGGCGAGCACCCGACGGCCGTACTCGGCGAGGGAGGCGGCGAGGTTGATCGAGGTCGTCGTCTTGCCGACGCCACCCTTCTGGTTGCACAGCGCGATGATGCGCGCCGGGCCGTGCGAGGCGAGCGGCGCGGGTGTGGGGAACCCCTGGTAGGGACGACCGGTCGGGCCGATGGGGGTGTCGTCACCCTTCGTCGCCTTCGACCTGCTCTTCGTCACCTTGTCCGCCATCCTTCTCCTTCGTGCTCGCTCGATTGTATCCGCCGGGCGGCCTCGAGCCGGGTCGGCACGCGGCGAACGGTCAGCGCGCCCGCGGGTGCGACGTCGCGTACACGTCTCGCAGGGCATCCACCGACACGTGCGTGTAGATCTGGGTCGTCGCCACCGAGGCGTGGCCGAGCAGCTCCTGCACGACGCGCACGTCCGCACCGCCCTGCAGCAGGTGCGTCGCGAAACTGTGCCGCAGGGTGTGCGGCGACACCTCGGCGTCGATCTGGGCGCGTTCAGCGGCGGCGCGGATGACGAGCCAGGCGCTCTGCCGCGACAGCGGCGCCCCTCGCGCGCCCAGGAACAGGCGGGCCGTCGCCCTGCCTTTCGCCGCCAGCCCGGGGCGCGCCCGGGTGAGGTAGGCGTCGACGGCGGCGCGCGCGTACGACCCGACCGGCACGATGCGCTCCTTGTCGCCCTTGCCGCGCAGCCGCAGCACGTCACCGTAGGCCAGGTCGTCGACGTCGAGCGAGACGGCCTCCGACACCCGCGCCCCCGTCGCGTACAGCAGCTCGAGCAGCGCGCGATCGCGCATCCCGATCGGCTCGTCCGCCGACGGGGCGGCGAGAAGACGCTCGACCTGCTCGATGGTGAGCGCCTTGGGCAGACGTTGCGGCGCCTTGGGGGGGCGCAGCCGTCCGGTCGGATCGGCGGTCTCGATCCCCTCCCTGACGAGGAAGCGGTGCCACCCCCGCACCGCGGACTGCAGCCGCGCGAGGCTGGTCGCCGCCGGCGGAGGGTCGGCGCCGGCGCGGTCGGCGATGAACGCCGTCACGGTGCGCGGGTCGATGGCATCCGTGGTCTCGATGCCCTGCTCGCTCAGCCAGTCGACGTAGCCGGCGAGGTCTCGCCGGTAGGCGGCGACCGTGTGCTCGGAGAGGCCGCGCTCGATCGTGACGTGACGCAGGTACGCGTCGAGTGCCCGCTCGAGCCGCACGTCAGCGCTCGTCGAGCAGCCGCCCGGCGCGCAGGCGGCGCTCGGCGGCGAGGACGCCGATGCTCAGGATGCCGTTGTGCAGCCGGCCGGCGAGAACCCCGTCGGCCGCATCCGAGAGCGGCACCCACTCCACGCGGATGTCGGCCTCCTCGTCCAGACGCTCGTGCGGGTCCGCATCGGAGAGCCCGGTCGCGAGATAGATGTGGATCATCTCGTCGTTGCCACCGGGTGTCGTCCACGCCGAGACGAGGTGCTCCCAGTGCTCGGCGACGATGTCGGCCTCTTCGGCGAGCTCGCGCTGGGCGGCTCGGGTCGGGTCCTCACCCGGCACGTCGAGCAGGCCGGCGGGCAGCTCCCAGTCGCGGTGACGGATCGGATGCCGGTACTGCTGGATCAGCAGCACCCGCTCGCGCTCGTCGAGCGCGACGACGGCGACGGCACCGGTGTGCGCGACGTACTGCCGACGGATCTCGCCGTCGCCGTAGCGCACCCGGTCATCGCGGACATCCCAGACCGCGCCGTGGAACGCGAGGTCGCTGGAGAGGACCTCGGGCTCGAACGGCTCGTCTGCCAGAGAGTCGTCCGACCGACTCGATGACGGCCCGTCAATGGGGGCCCCGTGCCCGGAGGCTCCGGGCGACGCGACAGCGGCGGCTGGAGTGGGCATCAGGATCAGGCGTCTTCGGTGAACAGCTCGCTGGCGCGGTGGCGCTCGATGGCCGCACCGACCAGACCGCGGAACAGCGGGTGCGGTGCGGTGGGGCGCGAGCTGAGCTCGGGGTGCGCCTGGGTGGCGATGTAGAACGGGTGCACGTCGCGGGGCAGCTCGACGTACTCGACGAGGTCGAGGTCGGGGTTCACGCCCGAGAACACCAGACCGGCCTCGGCCAGACGCGGCCGGTAGGCGTTGTTCACCTCGTAGCGGTGACGGTGGCGCTCGGCGGCCGTCGGCGCGCCGTACAGATCACGGGCGAGCGAGCCTTCGGCGAGGGCGGCCTCGTAGAGGCCGAGGCGCATGGTGCCGCCCAGGTCTCCCCCGTCGAGGATCTCGATCTGCTCGGCCATGGTCGCGACGACCGGCTCTGCGGTGTCGGGATCGAACTCGGTCGACGAGGCGCCCTCGATGCCGGCGACGTCACGCGCGTACTCGATGACCATGCACTGCAGACCCAGGCACAGGCCGAGCGTCGGGATGCCCTGCTCGCGCGCGAACTTCAGCGCGCCGAGCTTGCCCTCGATGCCGCGGATGCCGAAGCCCCCTGGCACGCAGATGCCGTCGACGTCGCCGAGGGCCTTGGCGGCACCCTCCGGCGTCTGACAGGAGTCGGACGGGATCCAGCGGATGTTGACCTTCGTCTCCTGCGCGAAGCCGCCGGCCTTGAGCGCCTCGGTGACCGACAGGTACGCGTCAGGCAGGTCGATGTACTTGCCGACCAGGCCGATCGTGACCTCGTGCTTCGGGTTGTGCACCGCGTGCAGCACGGTGTTCCAGCGCGTCCAGTCGACCTCACCTGCGCGGCCGAGACCGAGGCGACGGATGATGTACGCGTCGAGGCCCTGGTCGTTGAGCGTCGACGGGATGTCGTAGATGCTCGGCAGGTCGACGGTGTTGATGACGCCCTCGGCGTCGACGTCGCACATCAGGGCGATCTTGTTGCGGTTGCTCGCGCTGACCGGGCGGTCGCTGCGCAGCACCAGGGCGTCGGGCTGGATGCCGACCTGGCGGAGCGCCGCGACGGAGTGCTGGGTCGGCTTGGTCTTCTGCTCGCCGGAGGCGCCCATGAAGGGAACGAGCGAGACGTGTACGAAGAAGACGTTGTCGCGACCCAGCTCGTGACGCAGCTGGCGGGCCGCCTCGAGGAAGGGCTGCGACTCGATGTCGCCGACCGTGCCGCCCACCTCGGTGATGATGATGTCGGGCTGCGGCTCTTCGGTGGCCTGCAGGCGCATACGGCGCTTGATCTCGTCGGTGATGTGCGGGATGACCTGCACGGTCGCACCCAGGTAGTCGCCACGGCGCTCGTTGGCGATGACCTCGGAGTAGATCTGCCCGGTGGTGACGTTGGCCGCGCGCGACAGGTTGATGCCGAGGAAGCGCTCGTAATGTCCGATGTCGAGGTCGGTCTCCGCGCCGTCGTCGGTGACGAACACCTCGCCGTGCTCGAACGGGTTCATGGTGCCCGGGTCGACGTTGAGGTACGGGTCGAGCTTCTGCATCACCACGCGGAGCCCGCGGGCGGTGAGCAGGTTGCCGAGACTGGCTGCGGTGAGCCCCTTGCCCAACGAGGAAACGACACCGCCCGTCACGAAGATGTGCTTCGTGGTGAAGGAGCTGGTGTCGTTGTCTGGCGCCGCAACTGAAGAGTTCATCACGGGCTTTTATCCTATCAGTTGATCGCCGAGCCGAGGCTCAGCAGTTCGCGGGCGTGGGTGAGCGCGGCGTCGGAATCGGTGAGCCCGGAGAGCAGGCGGGCCATCTCGGCCTCGCGCTGCGCGCCGTCCAGCCGGGTGACGCTGGAGGCGGTCACCGCGCCGTCGTTCGACTTCACGACCGAGAGGTGGTTGTTCGCGAACGCGGCGACCTGAGCGAGGTGGGTGACGGCGATCACCTGCGAGTTCCGGGCCAGCTGGGCGAGCCTGCGGCCGACCTCGATGGCGGCGGCGCCTCCGATACCGGCATCCACCTCGTCGAAGACGAACGTCGGCACCGGGTCGGTGCCCGCGATCACGACCTCGATCGCGAGCATCACCCGCGACAGCTCGCCACCCGAGGCGCCCTTCGACACCGACCGGGGTTCGGCACCGGGGTGCGGGGCGAGCAGGATGGCCACGTCGTCGCGCCCGTGCGCGGACTCCGCCCCGGGCGAGACGCGTGCCTCCAGCGTCGCATCGGGCATGGCGAGGGCGTGCAGTTCCTCGGTGACCGCAGCGGAGAGCCGCACGGCGGCGGCGGTGCGCACCTCGGTGAGGGCTGCGGCGGCTTCATCCAGGGCTGCGCGGGCGCTGTCGGCCTCGGCGGCGAGCCGTTCGACGCGGTCGCCGTCGTCGTCGAGCTCGGCGAGGCGCAGCGACCCCGTCTGCCAGATCTGCAGGGCCTCATCGAGTGAGCCGTGCTGTCGGATCAGGCCACCGAGCGCGGCACGACGCTCTTCGACGGCGGCGAGCTCGTGCGGGCCCGACTCGTTGAGGTCGGCGAGATAGCCGGAGAGCTGCTGGGCGAGATCCGCGGCGCGATAGCCCAGATCGGCCAGCGCCTCGGCTATCCCGGTGAGCGTCGGGTCGGCGCTGCGCTCGAGCGAGCGTCGCGCCTCGGCGAGCAGAGCCGTGACGTCGGGGTCGCCCTCCTCGCTCGACAGCGCGGATCGGGCGACGGATGCCGACAGCCGCAGCTCCTCGGAGTTGGCGAGGCGCTCGGCGCGCTCGTTCAGCTCGACGTCCTCGCCCGGCTGCGGATCGATCTGCTCGATCTCGGTGAGCTGATCGCGCAGCAGAGCCGCCTCGGCCGCGCGCCGGTCGCGGTTCTCGGTGAGTTCGGTGATCTGAGCATCCAGCTCCCGCCACCGGCTGAAGCGCTCCCGGTACGTCGCCAGGGCAGCAGCGATCGGCTCGCCGCCGAAGCGATCGAGGGCGTCGCGCTGGGCGGCGGCGGAACGCAGCCGCAGCTGATCGGACTGCCCGTGCACGACGACGAGCTCCTCGGCGAGCGATGAGAGCACGCCGGCGGGGGCGGGACGGCCGCCGACGCTCGCGCGGCTGCGCCCCTCGGCGCTGAGCGTGCGCGAGACGTACAGTTCCGCAGCGTCCCCCGCGGGCTCGAGTTCGCCGCCGGCGTCGGTGACGATGTCGGCCACCGGTCCCTGCGGCGGCACCGTCCAGACCCCCGCGACGGATGCCTGCGCAGCCCCCGCGCGGATCGCCGAGGAGTCGGCCCTGGCCCCCAGCAGAAGACCGAGGCCCGTGACGACCATGGTCTTGCCTGCGCCGGTCTCGCCGGTCACCGCGGTGAACCCGGCGCCGAGCGGCAGCACGGCGTCGTCGATGACACCGAGACCGCGGATGCGCATCTCGTCGATCACGACGCCCCCCGCCACCCTGCGACCGGCAGCTGGAACTTGCGCACCAGCCGATCGGTGAACGCGGTCGGATGCAGACGGGCCAGCCGCACCGGCTGGGACGAGCGGCGCACGACGACGCGCGCGCCCGGCGGCAGCTCGTGCGACCGGCGGCCGTCGCACCACAGGATGCCGCTGCCGTCGGTGCGCTCGAGCATCTCGATCGCGACCGACGCCTCCGGACCCACCACGAGCGGTTTGGCGAAGAGGGCGTGCGCCGACAGCGGGACGACGGCGATGGCCTCGACGGTCGGCCAGATGACGGGTCCACCGGCGGAGAAGTTGTAGGCCGTCGAGCCGGTCGGGGTCGAGACGACCATGCCGTCGCAGCCGAAGCTCGACAGCGGACGACCGTCGATCTCGATGACCACCTCGATCATGCGCTCGCGGCTGGCCTTCTCGACGGTCGCCTCGTTGAGCGCCCATGTCTCGTAGACGACGGCACCGTGCGCATCCTTCACCCGCACCGAGAGGGCGAGGCGCTCCTCGACGTCGTAGTCGCGGTCGATGACCCTGGCGACGGCGGCGTCCATGTCGTCGCGATCGATCTCGGCGAGGAATCCGACGTGGCCCATGTTGATCCCCAGCACCGGGGCGCCCGAGCCGCGCACGAGCTCCGCCGCGCGCAGGATCGTGCCGTCGCCGCCGAGGACGATGGCGAGCTCGAGGTCATCGGTCGCGACATCGGCGCCGAGCAGGGCGACGTCGGCGAAGCGCTCGTCGAGAGCGACGAACTCGCGGTGATCCTCGGCCGGCAGCACGGGGGTCGCCCCTGCGCCTCGCAGCGCGTCGACGACGCGCAGCGCCGCGGCGACCGTGTCCTGCCGTTTGGCGTGGGCGACGACCAGGATGGGGCGCGCGTTCATCGTCCTCCTGCCACGTGTGCGATCTGCTCCGACCATTCTGACGGATCCGTTCCCCGCCCGGGCGCGAGGTGCACGAGGTACTCGGCGTTGCCGTGCGTGCCGAGGATCGGCGAGGGCAGGATGCCGAGCATCCCGAGGCCGGCGTCGTGTGCGCTCCACAGCGTGCGCTCGACGGCGTCGAGTCTGGCCGCGGCGCTGGTGACGAGGCCGCCCTTCACCGCGGTGCGGCCGACCTCGAACTGCGGCTTGATGAGCAGCACGACGTCGGCATCGCCCGCGATCGTCTCGGCGACAGCCGGCAGCACGAGGTCGAGCGAGATGAACGACAGGTCTCCGACGGCGAGGTCGGGACGCTGGGCCTCACCTGTGGCGTCCGCAAGCGAGGTCGCGGTCATGTGGCGCACGTTGAAGCCCTCGACCGCGGTGACGCCCGGGTCGGCGGCGATCTGCGCGGCGAGCTGCCCGTGTCCGACGTCGACGGCGAGGACCCGCCGTGCACCGCGCTCGCGCAGCACCTGGGTGAACCCGCCGGTGGAGGCTCCCATGTCGAGGGCGAGACGCCCGTCGACGAGGATCGCGAAGCCGTCGAGCGCGGCGATCAGCTTGTGGGCGGCTCGGCTGACGTAGTGGTCACCGCCGTCGACCCGGAGTTCGGCTTCGTCGGCGACGGGCGTGGATGCCTTGACGATGGTGCGTCCGTCGACGCTCACCAGTCCGTCGGCGATGAGGGATGCCGCGTGGGTGCGTGAACGGGCAAGACCCCGGGCCGCGAGGGCGGCGTCGAGGCGGGTCATCGGGTGCCGTGCGCCGAGTCGGTGCGCGGGGTGCTCTCGAGGCGCTTCATCAGCTCATCGTGCATCGCGCCGTACGCGTCGGCCCGGTCGGCGAGGGGCTGACTCTCGATCAGGCGCAGTCTGCTCCAGAGCGCATCGGTCGGCTCGTCTCGCGTGTGCTCCATCCGTCAACTGTAGCCCGCGGTGCCGACGCGGCAGCCGCGACTCTCAGGGCCTGTGGAAAGGATCGGCGTAGAGCTTCTCGGGCACACGGAAGGCGTAGATCGCGAGCCCCGTCGCCCAGATGGCCGTCGCTCCTGCGCGCAGCAGGTCGATCTGCGCCGAGCCCTCCGAAAGGATCTGCACGTCGCCGTTCGCGATGCGCACCGACGCGCCGTTGACGGTGAACACGCCGTCCTTCTCGGTCGTCGCGGGGTACGGCGCGTGCAGGTCGCGCAGGTCGGCGAGGATGTAATCGGGCCGCGACCCCTGCGGGGCGGCGAGCACATGCTTGGGACGGTCGATGCCGGTCAGCACGAGCGCCGAGTCGATACCGGCACGCACGGCGCCCATGATGTCGGTGTCGAGCCGGTCGCCGAGGAACAGCGGACGCTGCGCGTCGAAGCGCGCGATCGCCTCTTCGAAGATGGGCGTCTCGGGCTTGCCCGCCACGACCGACAGGCGGCCGATGGCCGTGTGCACCGCGGAGACCAGCGTGCCGTTGCCCGGGGCGACGCCGCGCTCGCGCGGGATGGTCCAGTCGGTGTTGGTGGAGATCCACGGGATCCCGCCCTCGTCCTCGGGCACCTTCAGCGCGAACGCCGCCTCGGCGAGATCGGTCCACGCGACATCCGGGCTGAACCCCTGCACGACGGCAGCCGGGGAGTCCTCCGCGCTGCGGGTGACCGTGTATCCGGCCTTCTCCGCCTCGACCACGAGCCCCTCTCCCCCGACGATCAGGATCGTCGCGGGCGCCGGCACCATCGTCGCGAGCAGGCGCATCGCCGCCTGGGGGCTGGTCACGACGTCAGCGGGCGCGACGCTCAGTCCCAGGCTGGTGAGGTGCTCGGCGACCGAGGCATCGGTGCGCGAGGCGTTGTTCGTGATGTAGCCGAGGCGCATCGCCTGAGCGACGCGGTTGAGGCTGTCCACCGCGTGCGGCAGCGCGTGCGGTCCTGCGTAGACGACCCCGTCGAGGTCGGCGAGGACCGCGTCGCGTCCGGTGAGTGGGGTGGATGCCTGGGTGGCGCGGCGGAACAGTGCCATCAGTGATCGGACTCCGAACGCTTTGGGGTCGAGGCTTCCTCGGACTCGGGCTGTGCCTCGGACTCGGGCACGGGCACGGACTCGGACTCGGACTCGGACTCGGGGTGTGCCTCGGGCTCGCGGGGCGAATCGGCAGAATCGACATCGTGCTCGGGTGCATCGGCGTCAGAACCGCTGCCAGCGTCGGTGTCGGTCTCGGTGTCGTTGACGTCCTCGACGTCCTCGACGAGGCCGTCTTCCACGATGATCTCGTCGAACTCGCCGTCGTGGCCGAGCGCGGCGGCCGCGACATCGGCGCGCTGCGCCCAGAACGCGGCTTCATCGGTGCGACCGAGGTCTTCGAGCACCGCGGCACGCGCCGAGAACAGCGCGGGGCTCCATTCGAAGGCGCGGTCGGGGTCGAGCTCGGGGATCTCCAGTTCACCGAGTGCGAGCTCCGTCTCGCCGCGGTCGAGTCGCGCGCCCGACATCGCGATCGCCAACGCCACGCGCACGGCCGGGCTGAGGGAGGCGCGATCGACTGCGCGTCCCTCCTCGAGGGCGCGGTCGGGGCGTCCGACACCGCGCTCGCTGTCGACGATGAGGGCGATCTGGTCGTCGTTGCCGGAGATGCGCCGGTACGTGCGCAGCTCTCGCAGGGCGAGCGCGAAGTCGCCGACGCCGTATGCCGTGATCGCGAGGGTCTCGCGCACGACGGCCACCCGACCAGCACGACGCGAGGCCGCGAGGGCGTGCTCGTGCGCGCGGGCGGGGTCGTCGTCGATGAGCTGCGCGACCATCGCGAGGTGACGCGCGACCTGTTCTGCATTCTCCTTGCTGAGGGTCTTCAGCTCGTTGCGTGCCGAGGGGTGCAGGTCGCGTGCGGTGATCTCGTCCGGCAGCGGCGGCTCGGGAATGCGCTCACGCACAGGAGCGAACTCGTTGACCGGGCGGTCGACGCCACCGCGCGGCCGGTCGCGGAACGAACCGCTGGAACCCTGGTCGCGATCCTGCCGCGGCCGGTCACCGTAGGGACGACGCTCACCCGACTGGCTCCGGTCGTTATAGGGGCGACGCTCACCCGACTGGGATCGATCCCCCGATGCACTGCGATCGCGACTCGGACGGCGATCGCCGCCGCGGCGCGGCCCGCGCGAAGGGC
>NZ_MJIR01000062.1:0-39693 GCF_001878835.1 Microbacterium sp. AR7-10
GACAGTGGTTTCTCAGCGCGGCGCGCGCCGTCGCGTCGGGTCAGCCCTCGAGCACGAGGCGCAGCTGCTCGACGGCCCAGTCGAGCTCGGTCGCGCGGATCACCAGCGGCGGAGCGATGCGGATGGTCTGACCGTGCGTGTCCTTGACGAGCACGCCGCGCTCGCGCAGCTTCTCGGCGATGTCACGACCGGTGCCGTAGGTCGGGTCGATGTCGACACCCGCCCACAGTCCGGCGATGCGCACGGTGGTGACGCCGTGACCGACGAGCGACTCGAGCGCGGCCGCCAGGTGAGCGCCGAGCTGACGGGCGCGCTCCTGGAACTCGCCGGTGCTGAGCATGTCGACGACCTTCCGGCCGACCGCTGCCGCCAGCGGGTTGCCACCGAAGGTCGAGCCGTGCTCACCGGGGCGGATGACGCCCAGCACGTCCCGATCGCCGACGACGGCCGAGACGGGCAGGATGCCGCCGCCGAGCGCCTTGCCGAGCAGATAGAGGTCGGGCACGACGCCCTCGCGGTCGCACGCGAAGGTCTCGCCGACCCGGCCGAGACCGGACTGGATCTCGTCGGCGATGAACAGCACGTTGCGCTCGTCGCAGATCTCGCGCACACGACGCAGGTACCCCTCGGGCGGGATGATCACGCCGCCCTCGCCCTGGATCGGCTCGATGAGCACCGCGGCGGTGTCGTCGGTGATCGCCGCGGCGATCGCGTCCGCATCGCCGTACGGCACGGTGTCGAAACCGGGCGTGTACGGACCGAAGTCGTCGCGGGCCTGCTCGTCGTCGCTGAAGCTGATGATCGTGGTCGTGCGGCCGTGGAAGTTGCCGGCCGCGACGATGATCCGCGCCCGGCCCGAAGGGATGCCCTTGACCCGGTATCCCCACGCGCGGGCGACCTTGATGCCGGTCTCGACCGCCTCGGCGCCGGTGTTCATCGGCAGCACGAGGTCTTTGCCGCACAGCTCGGCGAGGGCGGCGGCGAACGGCTCGAGCTGGTCGTTCATGAACGCGCGGCTGGTGAGCGTGACCCGACCCAGCTGCGCGACGAGCGCCTCGACGATGGCCGGATGCCGGTGGCCGAAGTTCACGGCCGAGTACGCCGCGAGCAGGTCGAGGTAGCGCTTGCCGTCGGCATCCGTCACCCACACGCCGTCGCCTTCGGCGACGACGACGGGAAGCGGGTGGTAGTTCTCGGCGACGTGCGGCTCAGGATTCGCCGATTCGTGCAGCACGGTCTCGGTCTCGGTGGTCGACATCATGCACCTCGCAGTTCGAGCGTGCAGCACTTGATGCCGCCCCCGCCGAGCAGCAGCTCGGACAGGTCGACGGTGATCGGGTTGTAGCCGCGCTCGCGCAGCTGCCTCTCGAAGCCCTTCGCGCGCGGCGAGATGATCACGTTGTACCCGTCGCTGGCGGAGTTGAGCCCGAACACTGCGCCGTCCTCATCGGAGACGAGGATGGCGTCGGGGAAGCGCTCTTCGAGGATCGCGCGGCTGGCGTCGTCGAACGCGCCGGGGAGGTACGCGATGTTGGCCCGCTCGGGTCCGCCGTTCTCGATGCCCTGCACCGGGTCGAGCACCGCGATGGCGGTGTCGAGGTGGTAGAAACGGGGGTCGATGAGGTTGAGCGAGACGACCTCGCGGCCGAACACCTCGCCCACCTCGCGGTGGCTGTCTCCGGTCGAGCGGAAGCCCGTGCCGGCCAGGATCACGTCGCCGACGAGCAGGAAGTCGCCCTCGCCCTCGTTGACCTCTTCCGGCATGACGGTGTCGAAGCCGTTGGCGCGGAACCAGTCGGCGAAGGCGGGCGCCTCGCCCTGGCGCTCGACGAACCGGAACTCGGGCACGTAGGCGCGTCCGCCGATGACGAATCCGCCGTTGGCGGTGTAGACCATGTCGGGGTAGCCGGCGAGCGGCTCGATGAGCTCGACCTCGTGGCCCAGCTCGAGGTACAGGTCGTACAGCTTCTGCCACTGCGCGACGGCCTTGGCCGTGTCGGTGGGGCGGGCGGGCTCCATCCACGGGTTGATGGAGTAGTTGACCGTGAAGTGCTCGGGCCGGCACATCAGGTAGCGGCGGCGGTGGGCGGTGCGGGTGGCCACATCACTGGGCCCCTGAGCCTGTCGAAGGGTAGCGGTTTCAGGCGTGGACATGAGTGCTCCTCGGGGAAGGTGCGGCGGACGCTGTCCAGGGGCCTGGCGGAAGTTCGACCCGCTCCTCGGCGGGAGCACGGGGAAGATGCGACACAGGCACGCCACACCCATTTTTGCATCCGGATGCCCTCAGCCGCCACCCGCGCGCATCACTCCGCGACGCGCACGACGACCTTTCCCACCGTGTGCCCCGCCTCGACGTGCGCGAGCGCGTCACCGGCGTCCGCGAACGCGTACTCCCGCTCGATCAGCGGATGCAGTCGCCCGGCGGCGACGAGATCCAGCAGCGCGGTGAGGATCTCGGGGCGGGTCTTCGCCGTCAGGGAGCGGATGCGGCGGCGCGCGCCGATGGAGAGCAACGCACCCCTCAGCATCCGCGGCACCGGTCCGAGCACCCGCCCGCCGTCGCCCCCGACGAGCACGACCGAGCCGCCGTCGCGCACGAGGCGACGCAGCCCGCGCAGCGGGGCCCCGCTCGCGATCTCGATCACGGCGTCATAGCCGCCGGCCGGCAGCGCGGTCAGGGGAGCCTCCCGATCGACGACCGTGGCGCCGAGCGCTTCCAGCGACACCCGGTTGCGTGCGCTGCACGTGGCGTGCACGTCGGCTCCGCGCAGTCCCGCCAGCTGCACCGCGAACGTGCCGACGCCGCCCGAGGCGCCGAGCACGAGCACCCGCTGCCCGTCACCGACCTCGGCCGCGTCCAGGGCCTGCCACGCTGTTCCCGCGGCGATCGGCAGGGTCGCGGCATCCGACGTCGACACGGATGGCGGGCGCGCGGCCAGCCGCGCGGCGGGCGCGACCGCGTACTCGGCGAGCCCTCCCCCGCCCGGCAGCTCGACGACCACGTCGTCGCCGACGCGCACGATGTCGACATCGGATCCCCGCGCCACCACCGTGCCCGCCACGTCCATGCCGCGGACGGGGTTGCGCGGGCGGCTCAGGCCGAACACCGGCCGCACGAGCAGCGGGTCACCGCGCATGATCCGCACGTCACCCGAGTTCAGCACGGTAGCGTGCACGCGCAGCAGCACCTCGCCCTGGCCGGGCTCGGGAACAGCCCGCTCGGCGAGACGCACACCCGAGGCCGGGCCGTATCCGTCCTGCACCCAGGCGCTCATGGTCGCGGTCATCTCAGTCCCCCGGGTACTGGAAGAGCGATTCGAGCGGCATGCCGAATGCTCGGGCTATCTGGAATGCGATCTCGAGGGTGGGCGAGTACTTCCCCTGCTCGATCGCGATGAGGGTCTGCCTGGTGACGCCGATCCGGGCTGCGAGGTCGGCCTGTGTCATCCCGGCCTCCTCCCGCCGCGCCCGGATCGTGTTCGTGACGAGGGTCGGCTTGACCATCAGACCAGCCCGCGACGGTAGGCGGTGACCCGTGCGATGCCGCCGACGAGCGCCGAGACGGCGAATCCGAGGAACATGGTGTTGGCGATCCAGAACAGCTCGGCGCCGGCAGCGCACAGGGCGATCACGCCGAGTCCGGCGATCACGAGGAAGGAGTGCTCTACGCGGCCGCCGAGACGGCTGATGTCGCGGTCGCGGATGTCGGACGCTGTCGCCGACTGCGGATCGCGAAGGCCGGCGGCGATGCCCCACAGGATGCTGATGACGATGCTCAGGGCGATGCCCGCGCCGATCGTCCACAGCATCGGAGGCAGCCAGTCGACCGTGCTGATGTCGCCGCCTCGCGACTGCATGAGCAGCACAGCGATGTAGCCCGTGAGCGTGATGACCGAGGCGATGAGCTGCGCCCACGCCACGCGTTCGTGGTACACCATGACCATACCTCCGTGTCAAAGATTCTTTACATGGAGAGTAGAGCGGCCGGCGCCGCGATGTCAAGAATCTTTTACATTGCTCGGATCGGGTCAGATCACGTCGGCACTCCAGTCGTCGGGGGTTCCGAAGCGGTGCGCGGTGATCGAGATCGCCTGCTCGTGCACGAACGGCAGCAGTTCGAGGCGTCCGGCAGAGGTCACCTCGCCGTCGTAGACCGCCAGATCGGGATCACCCGCGACCGCCGCGGCGAGAGCACGGTGCAGAGACGCCACCGAAGCTCGTCCGCCGACCAGGCGCACACGGTCAGGCACGGCGGTCGCTGACAAGCCGCCGCAGATACCAGGGCAGGAAGTCGGGGGCGAGCGGCGCGACCCGGTGCAGCATCGACGCCGCGGCCGCCGTGCTCTCCGGGCGCATCACGCCGTCGACGAATCCGAGGGTGAAGGGCAGCCCCTTCGGGTCGTGCAGCACGCCGGCGAGACGCTGGGCGGCCGGATCGAGACGGGCCTGGGCGGCTTCGTCCACCCACCGCCGGGCGAGCGCTGTGGCGGCATCGGCCAGGTGACGATCCGTGGGCGACGATGACTGCTCTGCCATGCATCCAGACTAGGCACGATCCGCCGCAGGGCGCGGAACCGGTGCGTTCTATGCTGTGTGCGTGGGGGAGAACGAGGCGGATGCCGCGAACCGCGCCGCGTCCGAGGCGCGCGCAGCGGCGTGGGCGCGGACGATGGCCGACCGCATCCCCACGGGGTGGATCATCACGGGTGCCGGAGCCGTGCTGCTGGGCGCGACCGCCGCGTTCGGAGGACTCGAGCCGGCTCCGCAGCCGGTTCCCGAAGAGCTCGCAGTCGGCGAGCACTACGTCGGATCCGACCTCGAGATCGCCGTGCTCGGTGCCAAGGTCGGGGGCGAGGTGCAGGGCGCCGGGGTCGTGCCCGACGAGGGCGAAGAGACCCTGATAGTCACGCTCGAGGTGACGAATCTGTTCAGTGAGCCGCGCATCGCACTCGCCCCTCACTCGCTCAGCGGCGTGCACATCGACGGTGTCGAGATCGTGCGCTCCGATGCCCGGCGCGTCGAAGACGACAGCGTGCTGTCGTACCTGCAGCCTGACGTCCCCACGCGGGTGCGTCTGGCCTGGACGATCGATGCGGATGCCATCGCGCCGGGCGACGAGGTCCGCCTCGTGCTGCCGGATTCCACGCGCTCCGAGGGCGCCTTCGTCACCCGGGGCACGTACTGGTCCGATGTGCGCACCGGCGCCTACGTCACCGTGCCTGTGGCGGCGGTTCCCGCCGACCGGGAGGTGGTCGAGCCGTGACCGTCCCGACTCCCGGATCCGACGCACGTCGGCGGCTCGTGAAGGCCGCCGCCCCTTGGGCGCTCTCGATCGCGCTGGTGGTGGGGGCCTGGGGTCTGACCCAGCTGCAGAAGGATGAGGACGCGCGCTACGACCCCTTCGTCACACATGCGGAGGTCGGTGAGCACGCGGAGGCCCGCAACATCGCCGTCACGGTGACCGACGTCCACGCCGCCCGCGCCGTCTCGGACGGGAGCTGGCGAGCCGAGGGCACCTGGCTCGTCGTCGACCTCGACGCGGCCTCGACGCGGGACCAGTCCGGCGCCGCCCTGCGGGTGACCGACCTGCGCATCGGGGATCGGACCTATTCGGCGACCGAGCGCGGAACCTCGATGGTGCAGCTTCCGCTGGTCACCGGCGTGCCGCAGCACGGGAGCATCGCCTTCGAGCTTCCCGAGGACGCGCTGACCGGCTCCGCCACGCTCGTGTTCGCGGAGAACGACGACTACGCGGCTGACGGGATCGTCGAGGTCTCCCTCGATCTCGACGACATTGCTGTGGAGCGGGAAGTCCGCCTCGACGAGATCGGATGGGCCGAGTGATGACCGAGCGACGCGGGTGGTGGCGCGGCAACGCGGTGGCGCTGTGCGCCGTGGCCGTTCTGCTGCTGGCGGCGATCGGAGGGGCGGGCTGGTGGGAGTGGAAGTACGCCTATCCCGATTCCGGCAAGCCGCTGTGGGCCGTCGAACCCGGAGAGTCCGGAACCGTGGTGCTCGAAGGAGCCGAGTGGGGACCGGTGCGCGCGAAGGCCATCACCGACACCTCGGGCTTGACGGTGCCCGACGACACCACCCTGATCGGCGTCACCGTGCAGATCACCCCGCTGGGCGAGAAGGGCCCGACATGCTGGGCGCCCCGGCTGATCGAGCAGGGCACAGGACGGGTGTGGGAATCGGTGCGCGGGCAGATCGGTCTGCCGTGGGACCGGGAGGAGCCCGAGGTCTGCGTGCCGACCCTCGACGGCGAGACGGCGGAGCCGTATCAGCTCCTGCTCCCCTACGTCGTTCCCGAAGACGCGGAAGGACCGTACCGGCTCGAGATCGAGCCGCACGACGCCGAGTCGCGATTCCTGCGGTTCAGCATCGATCCCTGACCGGCTCCACCCGGATCAGAGCGCGGGCACCGCGGTCGCGCCGGTCGGCTCGGATCCTCGAGGCGACGCCGTGGGCAGCACGCCGGCGGCTGCGGTGATCGCCGCGGCGTCGGCTTCCTCGACCGTGGTCGGTGCCGCGGCATCCGTTCTCTCGTCCTGCGCGCGACGCAGCATGCCGAACGTCGTGTCATACGCGCCGGCGATCACCGCCATCCGGATCGGCTCGATGATCAGGGAGGGGATGAGGAAGATGACCGGCCAGTACACCGTCCAGAACTCGTACAGATCATGGGGCCCGAGAGCGCGACCCATCCCGTAGTCCAGCCATGATCCGGCGACGACGACCGCCGTGTACAGCAGCGCATACGACGCGATGGTCACCGGGCCCGCACGCCACATCAGAAGGACGGCTCGCCAGATCGGGAGGACACGCGACGCGAGCTCCGTTCCCAGATCACGCAGACGGCGCATCAGCGGGTTCGGCACCCGGGCGATGCGCTCGCGTACCTCCGCGACCAGCCTGTGCTGGATCTGCAGCTTCTCGGCGACGATCGCCTGCCCGTAGACGACTCCGGCGACGGTGAGCCACGAGATCGGCTCCAGCAGCACCGGACCCGCCTGGCCCAGCAGCCATCCGATGCCGTCGCCGACCCACACGAAGGGCGCCAGCCAGCCCGTCACCGCCTCGCGGGCGTCCGCCACCCACACCATGGCGACGCGGGTGTCGACCCACGATGTCGCGCTGTCGACCGCGTCTTTGAGCAGGAGCAGCGAGAAGAAGACCCAGACGACCTCGCAGTACACGGCTGCGAGGCTGAGCACCTTGGGCAGCTTCGCCGACCAGCGACCCCATGCCCATCGGGCGGCGAAGGCCGCCACGATGATCGCGATCGTCCAGGCGTTGAAGGACAGCTCGGTGATGTTGTCGCCGGGATCGAAGGTGCGGTCGGTGCCGAGCGTCGCGCCGATCTCTTCGCTGTTCTTCTCCAGCGCGCGCAGCGAGTACGCCTGCACGTCACTGCCGAGCAGCCCCTGCGCGGTGTAGATGGCGAAGAACGGCAGGATGCTCGCGAGCAGCGCGGTCAGGAAGGTGCGGCGGCGGTCGGCCGCCGAATCGGGAAGCGGCGCCACGGCCTGCAGGGAGCGCAGCCCATCCCGCAGCACGAGAAGCATGCCCACCAGGCTGATCAGCCGGCACAGCACCGCGAGCGGGAGGATCATCAATCCACCGACAGAGGTGTAGGCCCCGACGAACCCGGCCAGGACGATCAGCCAGTAGCGCGCCACCACACCCGCGAGATACCACGCCAGCAGCGACGGCCAGTGTCGCCACAGCACGCGCCCGGTAACCTTGAGCATCTCCCCCACGCGCTCAGATTATCGCGCGCGGGCCGTCGTCAGTCAGCGCCAGAGGCTCGGCGCCGGGCTCTTCGTCGAGGGCAGCGTCGAGGCCGACGCCCAGTCGTGGATCCACGGCTCGACCTCGGGCAGCCCCTGCGGCTTCCCGACGGCGGCGAACAGCTCCTCGTTGCTTACCGTGCCGCCGCTGCGGCGCAGCATCCGCGATCTCACGATCACCCGCGCATACACCTCCCCGTCGACCACGGCACGGTGCTCGAGGAAGACGGCCCTGTCGTCGTGACCGACGAAGCGCGACTCGACGTCGAAGCGCTGCCACAGCTGCAGCGACTTGCGGAAGGTGACGGTCTCGCTCGAGACGACGGCGTACCAGCCGCGCGAGTTCATCGCGTCGAACAGACCGGTGCGGATCAGCAGATCCCACCGGCCCAGATCGAACAGCGACAGGTAGCGGCCGTTGTTCATGTGCCGGAGGATGTCGATGTCCGTGGGCAGGGTCGTCAGGCGGATGCGGCTGACCGCAGACGGCTCGAGCGTGCCGCCGCGCCGAGTGCGCAGCCGGGCCCGGAGGATGACGAGGAGGGTGCGCCAGATCACGTTCACAAGGGGCGATAGTAGTGATCCACGATGGATCGCCCAACTTCATTGGCTGATCACCACAGGGGCCCGCGCGTGTCACCCGCCGATTTCACACCCGCGACGGCGGCGCGTAGAGTCACGCACATGAGCACCGAAGCCCATACCGAGATCATCGTCCGTCCCGTCCGCGATGTCGATGCGGAGGCCCTCGGCCGCGTGCACGCGCAGTGCTGGCACGAGACCTACGACCACCTCATCAGCAAGGCCGCCCTCGAGCGGATCTCCCCTCGCCGCATGGCGGAGCTGTGGACGAACTGGGCGCGCCAGGGCGACGACTTCCGCATGAGCGCCGCACTCGTCGACGGTGAGATCGTCGGCTTCGTGGGCTCGGGCCCCGCCCGCGACAAGGACGCACCGGCGCTGCGCGAGCTGTACTTCATCTACCTGCTCGACGCGCACCACGGCACCGGCATCGGACAGAAGCTCTTCGACGCCGCCGTCTACGAGGGCGAGCCCTGCTACCTGTGGGTGGCCGACGACAACCCCCGCGCGCACCGCTTCTACCAGCGCAACGGCTTCTCGCTCGACGGCGAGAGCCACACCGAGCCGTTCCTCGGCGAGACGCTCACCGAGGTCCGCTTCGTGCGAGCCTGACGCCGCGTCTTCTTCGCCAGCGTCGCCCCCTCCGCAGATCGGAGGGGGCGACGCTGAGCACACGGAGGCCGGATCAGCGGCCGGACACCTGCCCGAACAGCTTCGCGATCGGGGCGAGCACCAGGGGGCGCGCCGCGAACCAGCCGGCGGCGATCACGGCCATGGCGAGCAGGAACACCCAGAAACCCGTCCAGTTCGCCGCGTACTCGGCACCGTCGACGGAGCCCTGCGCCGCGAACATGTGGTTGAGGTTGCGCAGCATGCCGGTGAGGAACACGAGGGCGACGTGCACGATGATGAACGCCACGAAGTACAGCATCACCGGGAAGTGCAGCGCACGCGCCCACTCCACCGGGTACGCCCGTGACAGCTTCTCGGCCTTCTTCGGCCACAGTCCGGACATCCGGAATCCGGTGACGATCGCGAGCGGAGCGGCGATGAACACCGTGACGAAGTAGGCCAGCTGCTGCAGGCTGTTGTAGTTCACCCAGCCGTTGTCGGTGGGCCAGTCGAACGAGACGTACTGCAGGCCGGCCGACAGCGCGTTCGGCAGCACCTCCCAGCTCGTGGGCACGATGCGCGCCCAGTGCCCGGTGGTGAACAGCAGTACGACGAAGATGACGCCGTTGATGATCCACAGCAGGTCGAGCGCCTGGTGGAACCAGAGGGTCAGACTGATCTTGCCCTTGGGGTTGCGGCGCGGAGTCCAGAACACGGTGGGCCGCTTCTCGCTGCGCACGCGCAGACCCGAGCGGATGATCAGCACCATCAGGAACATGTTGAAGAAGTGCGCCCAATTCGCCCACGGGGCGAAACCCGGCTCGACGTCGACGGCCGGGTGGTACTCGCCCGGGTAGGTCGCGAGGAAGTCCTGCATCAGCGGCGTGCTGAGGACGGTGCGGACGAGGAAGACCGCGGCCACAGCGACCAGGCCGAGGGATGCCAGTCCCAGCAGCCCGCCGATGGCCTGCGGCCACGACGGACGCAGCGGCGAGGGCTCGGGCAGCGGTGCGGCCGCGTGCCGGGGCGCGCGGCCCGGCCAGACCGTGCGCGGGTACGACAGCGGGGTGGAGACATCGCGTGTGCGGGTGACGGCTGTCGCGGCCGCGACGTCCGCGGGCGGGACAGCCTCGGATGCGACGACATCGGCGGTCGTGGCGACGTCGGACGTCGTGGCGACGTCGGGTGTCGGGGCGGCGGACGTCGGGGCGACGTCGGCGGTCGGGCCGGCGGAAGGTGCGGCGGTGTCCCCCACCGTCGCGGGGACGGTTCCGGCCGGAGGCCACGGCTCCCCTCCGGCCACGCGCGGAAGTCCGCGGCGCACCGCGTACCCGGATGCCGCGACGTCGCCCCCGAGGCCCTGTGCGGCGAGTGCACCGCTCTCCGTCGCCTGCACCGGTTGTTCCCGGGGCGACGCGGTGGTGTCGACGACGACCGGTTCACTCGGCGCTTCCGCAGCGGCCGCGGCGCGCACCGCGGCGGGGGCGGCGGTCGCGCGGGCTGCTGATGCCACGGTCGTGTCGCTCGCGGGGGGCCAGGGCTCCCCGCCGGCGGCCCGCGGAAGCCCGCGCCGCAGGCTCACGCCGGTCGGCGTCCGAGCATCCGGAGCCGGGTCAGCGGCGGCGGCCTCTGTCGCGGCGGACGCGACCGCACCACCTGTCGCCGGCTGCACGGACTCTATGTGCGACGAGGTGGCGGGCTCGACGGCATCCGGCGCACTCGGCACCTCGGCGACCGCAGCGGCCGGCGCCTCGACCTCGATCGCGGGCGGCCAGGGCTCGCCGCCCTTCACCCGCGGGAGGCCGCGGCGGATGGATCCCATGGTCACTTCTTCCGGGCCTCGAGTGCCTCGATCACCTGCGGCACCACGGTGAACACGTCGCCGACGATGCCGAAGTCGGCGACGTCGAAGATCGGCGCGTCGCCGTCCTTGTTGATCGCCACGATCGTCTTCGCGGTCTGCATGCCGGCACGGTGCTGGATCGCACCCGAGATCCCGAGCGCGATGTACAGCTGCGGCGACACCGACACCCCGGTCTGGCCGACCTGGTGCGCGTACGGGATGTACCCGGCATCCACCGCGGCGCGCGATGCGCCCACCGCGGCACCGAGGGCGTCGGCGAGCTGCTCGACGAGGACGAACTTCTCCTTCGAGCCCAGACCGCGGCCGCCCGAGACGACCCGGGTTGCTCCGCGCAGCTCGGGGCGCGACGAGGTCTTCTCCTCGGCGGCGATCTCACCGACGGTGGCGGCCGCGGCACCGGATGCCGTGACCGACAGCTCCTCGACCACGGGCGAGGCGACCGCCTCGGCGCGTGCGTCGACGGCGCCCTGGCGGACGGTGATGACGGGGGTGCCGAAGGTGGGCGCCGACTCGGTGAGGTACGAGCCGCCGTAGACCGAGTGCTGCGCGGTCACGCCCTCGTCGTCACGGGACACGCCGACGACGTCGACCGAGAGCGCGAGCTTCTCGCGCACGGCGAAGCGCCCGGCGACATCGCGCCCGGCGATCGAGTTCGAGATGAGCACGGCATCCGGCTGCACCTGACGGTAGGCGGCCTGCAGGGCGTCGACGGCGGGCACCGTCAGCCATGAGGCGTCGCCGGCTGCCGAGAGCACGACCTGCGCGCCGGCCTGAGCCGCGGCGTCGGTCGCCGCCTGGCTGCCGCCGACGATGAGCGCCACAGGCGCTCCGATCGTGGCGGCGGCGCCGATGAGCGCCGCGGTGCTGCTGGCCGCGTCACCCGACGGGTCGACGTCGACGAGGACGAGGATGGACTTCTCGGGATACGCCATGTCACACCAGCCTGTTCTGCGCGAGGAACTCGACGAGCTGCGCTGCGGCGTCTCCCTCGTCGGTGATCTTGACTCCGGCGGCGCGCGCCGGCTTCTCCGCGACACTCGTCATGATCGTGCGGGGGGCGACGGCCGGGTCGGCCGACACCCCGAGGTCGGCCAGCGAGAGCACCTCGAGCGGCTTCTTCTTCGCGGCCATGATGCCCTTGAAGTTGGGGAAGCGGGCATCCGGCAGCGCCTCGGTGATGGAGATGACGGCCGGCAGCGGAGCAGTGACGTCCTGCGTGCCCGCGTCGCCCGCTCGGGTGCCGGTCAGCTGCCCGTCGCCGATCTCGACCGCGCTGAGTGCGGTCGCCTGCGCCCAGCCGAGGTGCTCGGCGAGCATCGCGGGGATGACACCACCCACGCCGTCGGTGGACAGGTTGCCGGTGATGACCAGGTCGGGCTCGCCGCGACGGATCGCGGCGGCGAGCACCTCTGCGGTGAGGGTCAGATCGGCTCCGCGCAGCTCGTCGTCCACGACGTGGACGGCGGAGGCGGCGCCGATCGCCAGCGAGCGGCGGACGGACGCGGTGGCCGATTCGGGTGCCATCGACAGGCTGACGACCTCGGTGCCGGGGTTCTTGTCGGCGTACGACAGGGCCACCTCGAGCGCGCGCTCGGTGATCTCGTCGAGCACCACATCCCCCGCCGCTCGATCTGCCAAGCCGGTCTCGAGATCGAGCTTGCGGTCTCCATAGGTGTCGGGCACTTCCTTCACCAGGACGTAGATCTTCATCGAACCTCCCTCACGCAGGTTCGATCCTACCCGCGCGATCATCTGGAATCAGGTGTCACTGCTCATGATACTGAGTCCCGAACGCCGGCGGGCCGGTTGCGGCTACCGTTGACCCATGGCCCGTCCCCGACCGCTCCCCATCGACCCCCTCGCCGAGGCCAAGAGGCAGTGGCTCGCGCACGGCTGGACCGACGCCGCCGAGGGCATGGCCGTGGTCACGTCGGTGATGCGCGCCCAGCAGCTGCTGCTGGCTCGGGTGGATGCCGCCCTGAAGCCCTTCCAGGTGACCTTCGCCCGCTACGAGGTGCTGCGCCTTCTCGCGTTCAGCCGCACCGGCACGCTGCCGCTGTCGAGCGTCGTAGCCCGCCTGCAGGTGCACGCGACGAGCGTGACGAGCACCGCGGAGCGTCTGGTGCGCGACGGTCTGGTGCGCCGCGACCCGCATCCGCACGACGGACGCGCCGCGCTGCTGACCCTGACCGAGTCCGGACGCGACCTCGTCGAGCGCGCCACCGCGGCGCTGAACACCGAGGTGTTCGCCTCCCCCGGCCTCGACGCCGACGATGCGGCATCGCTCGTCGGGATCGTCGCCCGGCTGCGCAAGAACGCCGGCGACTTCACCGACCCGCGGCCGCTGCCCGATCCGCTCTGACCCAGAGGCGGGTTCCGAATCGCTCACCTTGCGGGGTCTACGGCCCGAACCCTGCAAGGTGAGCGATTCGGAAGCAGGAACCGGGGTCAGTCGCCGTCGTAGACGTAGTGATCGAAGCGCTCGGGCACGCGCATCCGCTGCCAGGCGAGCTCCTCGTCGCGACGTGAGCGGTCGCCGGGGAACGCCTTCGCGGTGTAGCGGGGCACCTGCCGGGCATGCCCGGCCATGTGCGCGACCGCGGCAGCCTGACCGCACACGCGCGCGGCGGCGATGGCATTCGGATCCGTCGACTCGCGAGCCGCGGCATGACAGGCGAACGCCCGCTCGCGCACCTCGTCGATGCCGAGCTCGCCGCGCAGGAACGCCTGTGCGGCATCCAGCGCTTCACGCGGGCGCGAGTCGTGCGGACGTTCGGCGAGGAACAGCGGCAGCATCCGCTCGGCGCACGCCACCGTCCACTGCACGAGCTCGCGGCGGTCATCCTCGGAGAGGGTCAGGTCGTCGTCGTCAGGCAGCGCCTCCATGGCGATGCTCATCGGTGCTGGAAATGAGGGGGGCGCTTCTCGCGGAACGCGGCCATCCCCTCCTTCTGATCCGCCGTGTCGAACAGCGCGGCGAACTGACGCTTCTCGACGTCGAGGCCGGCCTCGAGTGTGGTCTCCATCGCGGCGTCCAGCGTCGCCTTGGCCGCATACAGCGACGGCAGCGACTTGGATGCGATGGTCTCGGCGAGCGAGGTCGCCTCGGGCAGCAGGTCGGCCGCGGGCACCACGCGCGAGACGAGTCCGATGCGCTCGGCCTCGTCGGCCTTGATCAGTCGACCCGACAGGATGAGCTCGGCTGCCTTGTAGTAGCCGACCGCGCGGATGAGCCGCTGCGTGCCGCCCATGCCCGGCACGACGCCGAGGTTGATCTCGGGCTGGCCGAACGTGGCGGTGTCGGCGGCGAGGATGATGTCGCACATCATCGCCAGCTCGCAGCCGCCGCCGAGCGCGTAGCCCGATACGGCGGCGATCACGGGGGTCCGCACCGCGGCGAAACGGGTCCACGCGCCGAAGTGGTCGGTATCGAGCATCTCGGCGCCGGTCTTGGACTCCATCTCCTTGATGTCGGCGCCCGCGGCGAACGCCTTCTCGGAGCCGGTCACCACGATCGCGCCGACGCCGTCGTCAGCATCGAAGCCGGATGCCGCTGCCGCGACCTCTTCGGAGACCTGGCCGTTCAGCGCGTTCAGCGCCTCGGGCCGGTTGAGGGTGATCCAGCCCACCCGTCCTCGCTGTTCGACAAGGATCGTCTCGTACTCGGACATGTCGCTCCCCTCCCGCCGCCACGTCGCGGCGCCTCCAGTATCTCAGGTCGGCCGGCGGGGCAGCCTTCCGCCCGCCCGGTGGTGGGCCCATATGGCTGCCTCCTCGCGGACGAGGCGGCCATATGGGCCCAGCTGGCACCCTGGACGCCGAGCCCGCGAGGTGCGCCCCGCGCGCCCCTGCTGCGACTGGTCCCGAATGGCTGCCTCCTCGCGGACGAGGCGGCCATATAGGCCCAGCTGGCACCCTGGGCGCCGAGCCCGCGGGGTGCGCCCCGCCAGCCCGGGCGGCGACTGGTCCCGAATGGCTGCATCCCCGCGGGCGAGGCGACCATATGGGCCCAGTCGACAGTTGCCTCAGACCGTGCCCTCGCGGATGTCGGTGATGATGCCCGAGAAGTCCCTCCCCGCGCCGTCGCCGTCGGCGAACGCGGCGTACAGCTGCTGCGCGAGGCGGCCCATCCTGGCATCCGTCCCCGTCTGCTCGATCGCCTGCAGGGCCAGCCCGAGATCCTTCGCCATGAGGGCCCCCGCGAAACCGGGCTGGTAGTCGCGGTTGGCGGGACTCGTCGGCACCGGCCCGGGCACCGGGCAGTTGGTCGTGATCGACCAGCACTGACCGGATGCCTGTGAGACGACGTCGAAGAGCGCCTGGTGCTCGAGGCCGAGCCGCTCGCCGAGCACGAACGCCTCGGCGACGGCGATCTGCGACACCGCGAGCACCATGTTGTTGCACACCTTCGCGGCCTGGCCGAGACCCGGCCCGCCGCAGTGCACGATGCGCTTGCCCATCGCCTCGAGCAGCGGCAGCGCGGCGGCGACGTCGTCGTCCGACCCGCCGACCATGAACGCCAGGGTGCCGTTCTCGGCGCCCACGACCCCGCCCGAGACGGGTGCGTCGACATTGCGGTGCCCCGCCTCGACGGCCATGTCGTGGGCGGTGCGTGCCTCGTCGACCGCGATGGTCGACGACTCGATGAACAGGGTGCCGGGTGCGGCCGCGGCGAGCAGCTCATCCCGATACGCGGCGATCACGTGCCTGCCGGCCGGGAACATCGTGATGACGACCTCGGCATCCGCCACCGCATCGGCACCGCTCGCGGAGACCGGGATGCCCGCCGCGCGCGCCGCGTCGATCGCCGATGGCACGAGGTCGAACCCGTGCACCTCGTGCCCCGCCTTCACGAGATTGCGCGCCATCGGCAGGCCCATGTGCCCGAGCCCCAGGAACGCGATGCGGGTCATGATGCACTCCGCATCGACACCGAGCCCGAGGGGCGCAGCATCTCGCGCCCGACGATGAGCCGCATGATCTCGTTCGTCCCCTCCAGGATCTGGTGCACGCGCAGGTCGCGCACGACCCGCTCGATGCCGTAGTCCTGCAGGTAGCCGTAGCCGCCGTGCAGCTGGAGCGCCCGGTTGGCGACCTCGAAGCCCGCGTCGGTGGCGAAGCGCTTGGCCATGGCGCAGCGCATCGTGGCGTCCGGAGCCTTCTCGTCGACCGCCTGCGCGCCGTCGCGCACCATCAGTCGCGCGGCCTGCAGCTCGGTGCGCATGTCGGCGATCGCGAACAGGATCGACTGCTTCTCGGCGAGCGGCTCGCCGAAGGCGACGCGCTCGTGCACGTACTGCACGGCCTTCTCGATCGCCCATTGCGCGCCGCCCAGCGAGCAGGCGGCGATGTTCAGGCGGCCGCCGTTGAGAGCCGACATGGCGATCGCGAAACCGCGCCCCTCCTCCCCGAGCAGGGCGGATGCCGGAACCCGCACCCCGTCGAAGATCACCTGGCGGGTGGGCTGGGCGTGCCAGCCCATCTTCTTCTCCTCTGCGCCGAAGCTGAGGCCCGCGGCGTCGCCAGGCACGAGGAACGCGGAGATGCCCCTGGCCCCCGAACCGGCCTCGCCGGTGCGCGCCATGACGACGTACACCCCGGCCTCACCGGCCCCCGAGATGAACTGCTTCACCCCGGTGAGCAGGTAGTCGTCGCCGTCGCGCGTCGCGCTCGTGGCCAGATTCGCGGCGTCGGAGCCGACGCCCGGCTCGGTGAGGCAGTAGCCGCCGAACTGCTCCATGGCGGTGAGCGCGGGCAGCCACCGGTCGCGCTGCGTCTCGTCGCCGTAGGTGTCGATCATCCAGGCCACCATGTTGTGGATCGAGATGTACGCGGCGACCGCCGGGTCGCCCTTGGCGAGCTCTTCGAAGATGGCGACGGTGTCGACCCTTCCCAGGGCCGTGCCGCCGAACTCCTCGCCGATGTAGATGCCGCCGAGGCCGAGCTCACCTGCGCGGTGCAGCGATTCGCGCGGGAAGATGTGCTTCTCGTCGCGCTCGGCGGCGTGCGGGGCGAGCTCGCTCTCGGCGAATTCGCGTACGGCGCCGAGGATGGCCTCGCGCTCCTCGGCCGTGACGGTGGTGGGTTCTATCATGGTCATGGCTCCGGCTCCTAGGACATCGTGGGGATGACGAAGCTGGCGCCGTCGCTGGGTCCCTGAGCCTGTCGAAGGGCGCCGTGGGAGGGCCACCGGCTCGTCACCGTCTTGGTCTTCGTGTAGAAGCGGAAGGCGTCGGTGCCGTGCTGGTTGAGGTCGCCGAATCCGCTGCGCTTCCAGCCCCCGAAGGTGAAGTACGCGATGGGCACCGGGATGGGCACGTTCACGCCGACCATGCCGACGTTCACCCGGGCGGTGAAGTCGCGCGCGGCGTCGCCGTCGCGGGTGAAGATCGACACGCCGTTGCCGTATTCGTGGTCGGATGCCATCGCCAGCGCCTCTTCGTAATCGGCGGCGCGCGCGATGACGAGCACCGGGCCGAAGATCTCCTCGCGGTAGATCGCCATGTCGGTGGTGACGTGATCGAACAGCGTCGGGCCGAGGTAGAAGCCCTCCTCGTGACCCTCGACCGAGAAGCCACGACCGTCGGCGAGCAGCGTGGCGCCCTCGTCGAGGCCCTGCTGGATGTACCCGGTGACGCGGTTCACGGCATCCCTCGTGACGAGCGGACCGTAGTCCATCCCCTCCTCGAGCGAGGGTCCGACCTTCAGTTCGGCGACGCGCTCGGTGAGCTTGGCTGCCAGGGCATCCGCCGTCTCCTCCCCCACCGGCACGGCGACCGAGATCGCCATGCAGCGCTCCCCCGCCGACCCGAAGCCGGCGCCCATCAGGGCGTCGGCGACCTGATCGAGGTCGGCGTCGGGCATGACGATGAGGTGATTCTTCGCTCCGCCGAAGCACTGCGCGCGCTTGCCGTTCGCGATGGCGGTCGTGTAGATGTACTCGGCGATCGGGGTGGACCCGACGAAGCCGACCGCCTGGATGCGCGGGTCGGTGATCAGCGCGTCCACCGCCTCCTTGTCGCCGTGCACGACGTTGAAGACGCCCGCGGGCAGACCCGCCTCCAGGAACAGCTCGGCGAGCTTCACCGGAACGGAGGGGTCGCGCTCGCTCGGCTTGAGGATGTAGGTGTTGCCGGAGGCGATGGCAGGACCCGCCTTCCACAGCGGGATCATGGCGGGGAAGTTGAACGGCGTGATGCCTGCGACCACGCCCAGCGGCTGCCGCATCGAGTAGACGTCGATGCCGGTGCCGACCCCCGTCGAGTACTCGCCCTTGAGCAGGTGCGGAGCCCCGATGCAGAACTCGATGACCTCCAGCCCACGCTGCACGTCACCCTTGGCGTCTTCGAACGTCTTGCCGTGCTCGCTGGAGAGCAGACGGGCGATCTCGTCCATGTCGCGGTTCACGAGGTCGACGAAGCGCATGAGCACGCGGGCGCGCTTCTGCGGGTTGGTCGCGGCCCACTCGGGCTGCGCCGCCTCGGCGACGTCGATCGCGGCGCGGACCTCGTCGGTCGTGGCGAGGGGAACACGTGCCTGCACGGCTCCCGTGCTCGGTTCGAAGACGTCGGCCATGCGACCGCCGGTCGGTTCGACGTGCTTTCCGCCTACGAAATGGGGGATCATACGAGTCATTGTGTGACGCTCCTCTGCACCGTCTTTGGCACAGTGACCACGATACGCGGGACACAGAGCAATTGCTAGGACTCCCTAGTACCCGAGTGGCGGACACCTTCTTCCGCGCACCAGTCGAGGTTTTCTCGCGTTTCCTCTTCTCTCTCAGCCTTTCTACAGGTAAACCCGTATAGGTCCGCCCCGATCGGGGTGGTTCATTTCGCACCGTCGCGGGACCCCTTCGACGACGGTGTCCGAAGGGAGAAGCAATGTCACATCGGACTGCCCCAGCGCGACGACGCGCCGTGGCCGCGACGTCCGCCTTCGTGATCGCAGCCGCCGGCCTCACGGCCTTCGGCGGGGCGACCGCGACCGCGGCTGCGTCGCCCGACACCGAGGCGCCACAGGCGGCGCCCCAGATCGGCTCTGACGAGTACTACATGAATTACGTCGCGCCGCGAGCCGACAACATGGTCGAGGTCCCGGCGGATGCCCCGATCGCGAACACCACCGGACAGATGAAGCGCTCCGTTAGCGGCAAGGCTCTCGAGAAGGCCGCCGAGCACGACCACAAGTTCGCCCAGGGAAACCCCAAGGCCGCGAAGCAGCTGGCCAAGACCGAGGCGAAGGCGCTGAAGACCGGGAAGAGCCCGAAGCAGCTGAAGAAGTCGAAAACGACGCAGCAGGCGAAGCTCCTCACCATCCTCGTCGAGTTCGACGGCACCGACGACTTCAGCGACCTGTACGTGCCGACCGAGTTCGGCGCTACGGACTGCAAGCCGGGCAGTGTGCAGGGCCCCACCCTGCACAACAACATCCCCGACCCGGCTGCCACCGAGCACCTCGACAACAACTCGATGTGGGTGCCCGACTTCTCGAGCGAGCACTTCAACAAGATGCTCTTCACCGACGAGGGCATCACCGAGCGGGTGCGCACCGACCTCACCGGTCCCGACGGCAAGCCCGGCTTCGACATCTCGGGCTACACCATGAAGAACATGTACGAGGAGATGTCGCGTGGGGCGTACTCGCTCAGCGGCTCTGCCACCGAGTGGGTCAGCGTGCCGCACTCGGAGGGCTACTACGGTGCGACCGTCTGCCACAAGAACGATGCGGGCGAGTGGGAGGCCGGTCCGATGCAGGACATGCAGGGCCACCCCGACAACCCGCTCGGACCGGGTCAGCTGCCGATCGACGCGGTCGCGGCCGTGGCCGCACAGAACCCGGACTTCCCCTGGGCGGACTATGACATCGAAGACCAGGGCGACCGCGACGGCGACGGCAACGTGCATGAGCCCGACGGGGTGATCGACCACGTCGTGCTCGTCCACGCCGGTGCCGACAAGTCCGGCGGTGGGGGCGAAGAGGGCACCTACGCCATCTGGGCGCACTCCTCCGCTGTCGCCGGCGGCGCGACGATCCCCGGCACCGACCTGAAGATCTCGAACTACATCGTGCAGCCCGAGGACTCGGGTGTCGGCGTGTTCGCGCACGAGTACGGCCACGACCTGGGTCTTCCCGACCTCTACGACACGTCGAACGCCGGGAACTCCGACATCGACTTCTGGGATCTGATGAGCTCGGGATCGCATTCCGGCCCCATCTTCCAGTCGATGCCGACCCACATGGGCCTCTGGGACAAGTGGGTGCTCGGCTGGGCCGACCCCGAGGTCGTGAACCCGGGCGAGAGGTCTCGCACGATCAAGGTCGGCCAGACCTCGCGCCCGAAGAAGGGCACCGAGGACGGCATCAAGGTGAACCTGCCCGACAAGAAGATCGTGCTCACCACCCCGCACAGCGGCGACGACATGTGGTACTCCGGCGCCGACCAGAGCTGGGCCGACGTCACGCTGAGCCGCTCGATCGACAGCGTTCCCGCGAACGCGAAGTTCTGGATGTGGAACGACTACGTGATCGAGGAGGACTGGGACTTCGGCTTCGTCGAGGTGTCGACCGACGGCGGCAAGACATGGGGCGAGCAGAAGGTCTACGACGAGGCAGGCACGCTGGTCTCGACCGACGACGGCTACTCCGACCCGAACGGCCGCTTGAAGGACTTCGGCGGGAAGAAGTACGGTCTGACCGGATCCAGCGACGGATGGCGTCACGACTACATCGACCTGTCGTCGTTCGCCGGCAAGAGCATCCAGGTGCGCCTGCGTCAGGCGACCGACGCGGCCTTCGAGGAGCGCGGCTGGTTCGCCGACGACTTCGCCCTGACCAGCGGTGACACCGCGGTCTGGACGGACGACGTCGAGAACGGCGACAACGGATGGACCGCCACCGTCGGCACCTGGACCGACACCACCGGCGCGGGATGGCACCACGACAGCGGCACGCAGATCAAGGCGCAGTACTACCTGGTCGAGTGGCGCAACCTCGACGGCTTCGACGAGGGCCTGAAGTACGGGTACACCACGGTGTACAGCGACGAGGCCTGGAAGGTCGAGAAGGTGCCGTACAACGCACCGGGCGCGCTGGTCTGGTACCGCGACACCACCTACGGCGACACCAACCACGTCGCCTCCAACCACACGGCCCTGCCGAGCTGGGGCGCGAAGGGCGGGCTGCTGCTCGTCGACAGCCACTTCGACCCGCTGCGCCGCACCGGCGCGCAGGCCGCGATGGATCCGTCGCCGCTGAAGAACATCTCCAGCCGCGCGCAGTCGTCGAACGCCGCGTTCGGCCTCCAGCCGACGTACGCGTTCAAGGACTGCTCCGTCGACGAGAACTACAAGGAGGCGTGCACCACGATCGCCCCGCAGTCGCCGGTGAGCACCTTCACCGATGACAAGGGCTGGGTGCCAGGCATCGAGGTCCGTGGTGACGACCTGTACTACCGCCTGCGCGACGCCTCCGTCGTCGTGCCGTCGGTCGGCGATGCGCCGTACACCACTCGCGTCGTGAACGCGGACGGCTCCCCGGCCACCGACCTCTACGGTCTCGACCTGGGAGGCACCGTGCTCGGCAGCGGCAACCCCGCCGATGCGGGCGTCGGCTACGGCACCGTGATCACCGTGAAGAAGGCGATGCAGCGCAACACCGCAGCGCTCATCTCGGTCACCCCGCCCCAGGCGAAGTGACCACCGCGGGCTGACCGCACACCGGAAGCGCCGGCCGCCCGTCTCGGGCGACCGGCGCTTTCGCGTGAGACGGGAATCCGGATGCCCGCGGTTGCCCTCTCGTTCACCTCGACGTCACCTGCACCGCGTAGAACTGTCGGTGCGCGGCCACAGAGCGTGACCGGATCGGGTGCCCGTCTCAGCCGCGCCGTGGTGAGCACCGCTCCCACTGCGGTCCTAGACCGCGAGACCCCCGCCGAATCGGGTCGGCGGGGGTCTCTTCGTCGTCGGTGCCTCTCTCCCCGCTTTCGAATCGCTCAACTTGTCGCCCCGCGCCCTGGATCCCCACCATTCAAGCGATTCGAAAGCGGTGAGGTGCGTCGCCGGTGAGCCGGCCCGCCCGGTTTCGAATCGCTCAACTTGTCGCCGGTCAGCTCCGGGCGCGACAAGTTGAGCGATTCGAAGTGAGTCCGGATGCTGTGGATAACCGCCCGCGCGCATCCTGAGGCGCGCGTACGGTGAGGGCGTGAACACTGACGACATCGACCGGTTCGGCGACCTGTTCTCGGTGACGACCGCCCGCCTGCACGGCGTCAGCCGTGGGCGGCTGCGCCGCACGGACCTCGCCGCACCGTTCCACGGCGTGCGCCTGCGGAGAGACGCCGCCGATCCTCTGGAGAATCTCACCGATCAACCGGATCCGTACCAGCGGCAGCGCATGGCCCGCGTCGCCCAGGCTCGGGTGTACTCCGCGCGTCTGCACGCCGGACACTTCTTCAGCCATCAGACGGCCGCGTCGATCTGGGATGCACCGCTGCCGCTCGAGTTCAGCATCGAAGGCGAGCTGCTCGAGGGCGCCGACCTGCCGCTGCACGTGAGCGCGTCCGGGTTCACGCCCTTCCCCCGCGCCACCGGCATCGTCGGGCACCGCACCCTGCAGAGTCTCACCGCGATCCGCACGCACGACGGGCTGCGGGTCACGTCACCGGCCGCGACATGGGTGTCGCTGGGAACGCTGTCGACGCGCGATCTCGTCGCGCTGGGCGACTACTTCTGCCGTCGCTGGCGCGCCGGTCACGGTCGTCGTGACGTCGGCCGCGCTCCGCTGGCGACGATCGAAGAGATGCGCGAGCTTCTCGAAGCGGGACGCCGGCGCGGGGCAGCCCGGCTGCGCGAGGCGCTGGATCTCATCCGCGAGGATGCGTGGTCGCCGCGTGAGTCACAGGTGCGCTTGGTGCTGGTGGGCGCGGGCCTGCCCGAGCCCGGGCTGAACATCGACGTGCATGATGCCCGCGGACGATTCATCGGATGCGTCGACCTGGCCTACCTCGGGCAGCGTGTCGCGATCGAGTACCTGGGGATGGTGCACGGCGCGACCTGGGCGGCCGATGTCGAGCGGCTCGCGGCGCTGCGCGCGGCCGGCTGGACCGTGATCGAGGTCACCGCGCCTCTGCTGCGCCGCCCCGAAGAACTCGTCCGCCGGGTGGCTGCGGCCCTGGGGTTGGCGTTCGAATAGCTCAAATGGCCGGCGATCGGGCGCCGACGCGGCAAGATGAGCGATTCGAAATCGGGGACAGGGGGCGTCAGAGCCGCTCGAGGATGAGGGCATTGGCCATGCCGCCGCCCTCGCACATGGTCTGCAGGCCGAGCCGACCGCCGGTCGCCTCGAGGTGATCGAGCAGAGTGCCCAGCAGCCGGGTTCCCGACGAGCCGAGCGCGTGCCCGAGCGCTATCGCCCCACCGCGGGGGTTCAGCTTCGCCGGATCGGCGCCGAGCTCGGCGGCCCACGCCAGCGGCACGGAGGCGAAGGCCTCGTTGACCTCGTACGCGTCGAGGTCGTCGATGCTCATCCCGGCGCGCTCGAGCACACGACGCGTGGCGGGGATCGGCCCGGTGAGCATCAGCATCGGATCGTCACCGATCACGTCGAACGCGCGCAGCCGGGCGCGCGGGGTGAGCCCCAGCTGCTCGGCGCGGTCCGCGCTCATCATTAGAGCGGCGGATGCCCCGTCGGTGAGCGGCGAGGAGTTGCCCGGCGTGATCGCCCAGTCCAGGTCGGGGAACCGCGCGGCGAGCGCATCCGTGCGGAAGGATGCCGGCAGCCCCGCCAGCCTGTCGGCCGTCGTCCCCTCGCGCACGGTCTCGTCGACCCTGGCATCCGGAGCCTCGGGCACCGCGACGACGGTGCGGTCGAAGAATCCGTCGCGCCAGGCCTGCGCCGCGCGAGCGTGCGACTGGGCCGCGTACGCGTCGAGCCGGTCGCGGTCGAGACCCCAGCGCTGCGCGATGAGCTCAGCGCTCACCCCCTGATTCACCAGCCCGTCCGGATAGCGCGCCCGCAACCGCGGCGACATCGGGGAGCCTCCGACGGCCGACGCACCCAGCGGCACGCGGCTCATCGACTCGACACCGCCGACGATGACGATGTCGCTCTCGCCCGCCGCGATCCCCGCGGCGGCGAAGTGCACGGCCTGCTGACTCGAGCCGCACTGCCGGTCGATCGTCGTCGCCGGCACCGTCTCGTCGAAGCCCGCCGCGAGCACGGCCTGCCTGGCGATGTTCATGGCCTGGTCGCCCACCTGGCTGACGCAGCCCAGCAGCACGTCGTCGACCTGACCCGACTCGATCCCGTTGCGCTCGAGCAGGCTCTGCAGCACACCGGCGGCGAGATCGACGGGATGCACGCCCGACAGCATCCCCCCAGGCTTGCCCCGGCCCACCGGGGTGCGGACGACGTCGACGATCACGGCTTCGCTGCTCATGGCTCCATCCTGCCCCGCTCCGGCGCGGGGGCGTTCGAATAGCGCGAATGTCGGAAGATCGGGCCGAGGGGCGGCAACATGAGCGATTCGAAACCGGAAGGGGTGCCGCCGAGGATCAGGCGGTGAGCACGGGGGCGGGTGCGAGCGGGTCGGCGAGCAGCCGATCGAAGGCGGCATCCGCGGCGCCGATGAGCAGGCGGTCGGCGCCGAGGGCTGCGGATGCCAGCAGCAGGCCTTCCGCGGACGCGGCGAGCGCCCGCGAACGCACGGCCTCGTCGAAGGACGCACGGTCGAGGTCGCGGAGCACCGCGAGGAAGCCACCGAGCACGATCATCGACGGGTTCAGCACGTTGACCGCGTTGCGCAGAGTGGCCGCGAGGATGCGGCGCTGCCGGGCAGCCTCCTCGCTCGCCTGCACGCCGGCGCCGTCGCCCAGGGCGCGGGCGAGCTCATCGTCGTCGGCCCCGCCCAGGCCCGCGGACGCCAGCAGTCGCGCACGGTTGACCTCGTCCTCGAGCACGCCGTCGTCGACGCGGCGGTCCCTGGCATCCGCGATGGAGGCGGCGGTCTGGCCCCACTCTCCGGCGTAGCCGCCCGCGCCGCCGATCAGCTGACCGTGCAGGATCAGGCCGCCGCCGATGCCGCTGGCGCCGCCGTTGAGGTACACGACGTCGGCGTGCTCGCGGGCCGCGCCGAACACCCGTTCGGCGCGGGCGCCGTACGACGCGTCGTTGCCGACGGCGACGGGAAGACCCAGTGCGGCGGCGAGCGGGCCGGCGATCTCGGCATCCTGCCAGCCGAGGTGCGGGGCGAGGCGCACGATCCCGTCGACCGCGCGCACCAGACCAGGCACGGCGACGCCCGCACCGACGACACGGCATCCGGCCAGATCGTCGCGCCACCCGTCGATCACGCCGGCGACCACCTCGATCACCTCGTCGATGTCGGGACGCGCGACCTCGATGCGCTCGCGTCGGCGCACCGCCCCACCCAGCGACACCGCGCCGATCTCGATCGCGTCGATCTCGGGGTTGATCCCGATGGCGACCACGTCGCGGCACGGTGCGACGATCGGCGAGGGACGCCCGACCCGACGCGTGGGATCGGGGTCGTGCTCGTCGACGAGCCCCGCCTCGGCGAGACGCGACACGAGGTCGGACACCGTCGAGCGGTTCAGCCCGGTCTCGGCGGTGATCACCGCCCGGGAGCGAGGTCCGCTGTGGTGCACCAGCCGCAGCACCTCGCCGAGGTTGGTGCGCCGCACGCCTTCGACCGTCGTGGCGCGTTCACTCATGCTTGGTCCGCCTTCTGCCGCCGTGAGTCACCAGGCTACCGAGGTGAGCGACGCGCCCTCACCCTGCCGCATCCGCCGGCGCGTATTCGAATGCCGCGACCGCCAGCTCGCCGCGGGGTGCACGCCCGGCGCTGGTCGCGTGCACGCCGATCCACAGTCCGAGGAAGCCACCGGTGGATGACGCGTCCAGCTGCCGCGCGTCGACGGCGCCGAGCGCGAGGTCGTCGTGCACGAACGCGAGATCGTACCCGCGCCCCCGCAGCCGCAGCTCGACCTGCGGCAGGTCGGGAAGCGGGCGTGAGGCGAGCAGGTGCTCCTCGCCGCCGCGCACGTGCACGACGGTCAGCGTCATGCCCGCGGCCGTGCGCGTGACGACAGCCGCGGCGTGGTCGTGCTCGGACTGGCGCACGACGAGTGCGCCGCTCTCGCCGTCGGCCAGCCAGGTGACCTCCAGCACGCAGCGCACATCGACGTCGGCGTGCTGCTGCCGGACGCCGAGGAACGCCACCACCGTCGCATCGCGCAGCGTCGCCGCGCGCACCGGCATCCGCCACACCGCGCCGTCCACACGGGCGATCTCGGCGGGCCGTGCGCGCAGCGCCGTCCACCGCGGGTCGTGCGGCGCCACGAGGCCGGCGACCCGGTCGTCGGGCTGCCAGCTTCGCGCGGGGGCTTCTTCGGTCGCCCAAGGCGCTGCGATCTCGCGGGACAGCCGCCCCTCACCGGGAGCGAAGACGGGCCAGCCGTCCTCCCAGCCGACCGGGCAGAGGAAGGTCTCGCGCCCGAGCGGGTAGTGGTGTCCGTCGGCGGCTCGCATCGCGAGCATCAGCGCCTGCCACGAGCCGTCCGGCGTCTGCACGAGATCGGCGTGCCCGGCGCCGATCACGTCCGCGCTGCGGCCGAGGTGTCGGTGCGTGAAGACCGGATTCGCCCGGTTTCCCCGGTACGGACCCGTCACCGCATCCGCGCGGGCCACGCTCACGGCGTGGTGGAACTCGGTGCCGCCCTCCGCGGCGACGAGGTGCCACTCGCCGTCGATCCGGTACAGGTGCGGGCCTTCCGCCCAGACGGCTCCGTGCACGGCTCCACGCCAGATCACGTGGTCGTCGCCGACCAGCGCGCGCTGCGCGGACGAGTACTCCCGCACCCACACCTCGGTCTGGTCGTGCCAAGCGGGGTCGGCGGCAAGGCGCGTGCCGTGCATCCACACCCGACCGTCCTCGTCGAAGGCCAGCGACGGGTCGATGCCGTCGACGTCGAGCATCACCGGGTCGCTCCAGGGTCCCTGCGGCTGCTCGGCGGTGACGACGAAGTTGCCTCCTCGGCTCGGGTCGTCGCGGTCGACGAGCGTGCACACCACCCAGAACCGGCCCAGGCCGTGACGGATGGTGGGCGCGTACAGGCCACCAGAGGAGCGGATGCCGTCGAACTCGAGCATCCCCGGCCGGTCGATGACGTGACCGATCGTCTGCCACCGCAGCAGGTCTCGGGAGCGCATCACGGGCAGCCCGGGGAGGTACTCGAAGGTCGAGGTGACCAGGTAGTACCACTCCCCGACCCGGCACACCGACGGGTCGGGATGACAGCCGGGCAGCACCGGGTTGGAGGCGGTCACGCCCGCACGCTCGGAGACACCTCGACCGTCACGACGCGCCCGTCCGCACCCGACACCCGGTGCACGTCACCGGTGAGCACCATGCTGCGTGGAGCGGTGGCAGCGCCCGGCAGCACCACCTGCTCCCGCGTGCGCTCGTTCGAGATCGCGCCGCCGGTCGTGCCGGCGAGATCGGCGGTGGGTGCGGATGCCGCTGCGTGCGCCGCCGCCCACACCAGCACCTCACCGGGCTCGACGATGCGCGTCAGTGCGCGGTCGGTGAACGCGAAGCGGCCGGCCGGGACGTCGAAGCTCACCCGCCGGGTCTCCCCGGGTTCGAGTGCCACCCGCGCGTAGCCGAGCAGCTGCGCGACCGGCCTCGTCACCGTGGCGACGACGTCGCGACCGTACAGCTGCACGACCTCGTCGCCGGGCACCTCACCCGTGTTGGTCACGGTGACCGAGGCGGTGAAGCGACCTCCCGTGCTCGCCTCGGCGGGCACCTCGAGGTCGGTGTAGGCGAAGCTCGTGTACGACAGCCCGAACCCGAACGGCCGCAGCGGTGTCGGGTCGGTCGCGGTGACCTCCGACGGCCCGCCGAGGATGGGATGCAGGTAGCTGTACGGCTGCGCGCCGGAGAAGCGCGGCAGGCTCACCGGCATCCGGCCCGACGGGTTGACCTCTCCGGTCAGCACCTGGGCGAGCGCCGTGCCGCCGGCTTCACCGGGGAAGAACGACTGCAGCACGGCGGCCGGGCGCACCGCTCCCTCCAGCGCCCAGTCGATCGCGTACGGACGGCCGGTGAGCAGGATCATGATGACCGGCGTGCCGGTCTCGGCGACCCGCTCGACGAGTTCGCGCTGCACGCCGGGCAGATCGAGCGACTGCACGTCGTTGCCCTCGCCCACCGTGCCGCGGCCGAACAGACCCGCCTGGTCGCCGACGACCACGACCGCCAGGTCGGCGTCCGCCGCCGCCCGAGCCGTCTCGTCGAACCCCGACCGGTCGGCGCCCTCGACCTCGCATCCGCTCAGGTGCACGATCTCGGCATCCGGCATCGCCACGGCGAGCGCCTCGCGCACGGTGGGGATCTCGAATCCGACCTCGTGGTCGGGGTGATGGGCCAGCACGTGGTTGGCGAAGGAGTAGCAGCCCTGCAGCGCGGCGGAGCGGTCGGCGTTCGGGCCGATCAGTGCGATGCGCGCGGCGCGGTCGGCGATCGGCAGCACGCCGTCGTTCGCGAGCAGCACGATCGACTCGGCCGCGAGACGCAGCGCCGCCGCTCGGTGCTCTGCGGTGTCGAGATCGACGACAGCCGGCGGCGTCCCCTGGAACGCATCCGGGTCGAGCAGTCCGAGCTCCTCCTTCTGCGCGAGCACGCGGATGACCGCCCGGTCGAGGTAGGCCTCGTCCAGCTGCCCCGTGCGCACCCGCTCCACGAGCGGTGCGAGGTAGGCGTCTCCGGAGGGCAGCTCGACGTCGATGCCGGCCGTGAGCGCCAGTTCGGCTGCCTCGCCGCGGTCGCGCGCGACGGCGTGCATGACCTCGAGGAAGGCGACGGCGAAGTAGTCGGCGACGACGACGCCGTCGAAGCCGAGCTCGTCGCGCAGCAGGTCGGTGAGCAGCGTCGGGTCGGCTGCCACGGGCACCCCGTCGATCTCGGAGTAGCTGTTCATCACGCTGCGTGCGCCGCCGTCGCGGATCGCCATCTCGAACGGCGGCAGGAAGACGTCGGCGACCTCGCGCGGTCCGGCCGAGACCGGGGCGTGGTTGCGCCCGGCGCGCGATCCGGAGTAGCCGAGGAAGTGCTTCAGCGTGGCGTGCACCCCCTGCGACTGCAGACCCTGCACGTAGGCGGTGCCGATGGTGCCGACCAGGTACGGATCCTCGCCGATGCACTCGTCGACCCGCCCCCACCGCGGATCGCGGACGACGTCGAGCACCGGGGCGAGGCCCTGATGGATGCCGAGCTCGCGCATCGACCGCCCGATCAGCGCGCCCATCTCGGCCACGAGGTCGGGGTCGAAGGAGGCGCCCCAGGCGAGCGGGGTGGGGAATGTCGCCGCCTTCCAGGCGGCGAGCCCGGTCAGGCACTCCTCGTGCACGATGGCGGGGATGCCCAGGCGGGTCTCGCGCTGCAGGCGGCGCTGCTCGTCCCACAGCCACGCCGCGCGCTCCGCGGGGTCGACGGGGCGGGTGCCGTACACGCGGGTGTAGTGGCCGATGCCGTGGCGGGTGATCTCGCTCAGCGTGCGGGATGCGCCCGCCGAGGCCATCTCGTTCTGCATGGGCGCGACCACGTCGCCGCCCTGGTCGAGCCAGTAGCCGACGAGCTGAGCGGCCTTCTCGTCGAGGGTCATCTCCGCGAGGATCCGGGAGACGCGCGCCGAGGCGGTCGGGAAGGCGGCAACGCCGTGGGGCGTCGCCGGGGATGAGGTGCGCTCGAACATGTCAGCCCTTCACGGCTCCGGTCAGTCCGCCGACGATGCGGCGCTCGAACAGGCTGAAGAAGACCAGTGCAGGCAGCATCGACAGCGAGGTGTAGGCCAGCACGCGGGCGGTGTCGACCGAGTACTGGGAGGCGAAGTTCTGCACACCCAGCGGCAGGGTGAACAGGCTCTGGTCGCTCAGGATGAACAGCGGCAGCATGTAGCCGTTCCACGCCCCCACGAACGCCAGGATGCCGACGGTGATCACACCGGGAAGGCTCAGCGGCAGCACCATGCGCCAGAAGAAGCCCAGTCGTGAGGCGCCGTCGATCGACGCCGCTTCCTCGAGCTCCTTCGGGATGGCCCGCAGGAACGGGACGAGGATGATGATGGTCATCGGCAGGGCGAAGGCGATCTGCGGGAGGATGATGCCGGCGAGGCTGTTCACCAGACCGAGGTTGCGGATCAGGATGTACAGCGGGGTGATGGCGACCGTCACCGGGAACATCAGCCCGGCGGCGAACAGCGAGTACATCAGACCCCGCCCGCCGAAGTCGTACCGCGCGATCACGTAGCTGGCCATGAGCCCGAGCAGCACGGCGCCCACGGTGGTGCCGACCGCCGAGATGGTGGAGTTCACCATGGCGACCCAGAACTCGGAGCTCGCCAGCACGTCGCCGTAGTTGGCGAACTGCCACGGTGCGGGGAACCCCGACGGGTCGAGGGTGATCTGGGAGTTCGTGCGGAATCCGCCGATGATGATGTACAGCACCGGAGTGATGCAGATGGCGATCAGCACGAGCGCGACCAGGTAGACCGCGGGGCTGCCCCACTTGACGCCGGAGTCGCGCACCCGCCGGCGCGAGCCGTTCGGCGTGACCGCCTGGATGGCGACCCGTGTGTTCAGGCTGTCGGCACTCACTTGCGCTTCCTTCCGCCGTCGCCGGTCAGTGCGCCCTCGGTGTCGCGGCGCAGGACGAAGCGCTGGTACAGCAGCGCGACGATGAGCGTGATGATGAACAGCATCACGGCGACGGCGTTGCCGAAGCCGTAGCTGCCGGCCAGGTGGCCGTTCTGGTACATGTAGGTCGCCATCGTGGAGGTCCCCGCGGTGGCGGCGATGTACTGACCCCAGATGATGTTGACCAGGTCGAAGAGCTGCAGCGATCCGATGATCGACAGGAACGCCCAGATCCGGATGGTGGGCCCCAGCAGCGGGACGGTGATCGCCCACTGCGTCTTCCAGAAGCCGGCGCCGTCGATCGCGGCCGCTTCGTAGAGCTCCTCGGGGATGGACTGCATGCCCGCGAGCATGAGGATGACGGCGAAGCCGATGTACTTCCAGGTGATGATGATCATCAGCGACGTCATCGCGATCGCCGGATCGGCGATCCACGACTGCTGGAGGTCGCTCATGCCCCACTTCTCGAGCAGGGAGTTCAGCGCTCCGGCATCCTGCAGCATCAGACTCCAGCCGATGCCGACGATCACCTCGGAGATGACGTACGGGACGAAGATCAGGATGCGGATGATCGAGCGCCCGCGGATCTTCTGGTTCATCAGCAGCGCGAACAGGATCGCGATGGGGCCCTGCAGCACCAGCGACAGCACCAGGATGATGCCATTGTGCATGACGGCCTGACGGAACGTGTCGTCCTGCCAGATCATGACGTAGTTGTCGAGCCCGATGAACTCGGTCGGCCAGCCGAAGCCGTTCCACTTGAAGAAGCCGTAGAACGCGGCCATCGCCACCGGCAGGATGACGAAGCCGAGGAACATGATCAGCGCGGGGCCCGCGAGCAGCGCTATCTCGCCGCGCTTGCGCCAGTCGACCCGCCGCGGCCGCCTCACCGGGGCGGGCGTCGAGCCCGCCCCGGTGAGGGCATCCTTCTCAGGCACCGTGGTGCGCTGCCGTGCCTGGGTGTCGTGCATGGTTCGGTCAGCCTCGCGCCTGCGCCTTGGCGACCGTGTCGACGAGCTTCTCGGGGCTGCCCTGACCTGCCAGCATCTCGACGACGCTGGTGTTCAGCGCGTTGCCCACGTTCTGCCCGAGAGCGGTGTCGAGCCAGAGCGCGACGTACGGGGCCTTCTGGTAGGCCTCCATCAGCGGCTTCAGCGACGGATCGGTGACCGCGCCCGTGGCCTCCTGCGAGGCGGGGATGGTCTGGAACGCGACCGCGTACTTCTCCTGCCACTCCTTCGACGAGACGAAGTTCAGGAACTTCTCGCACGACGCCGGAGAGTCCTTGGCGCACGAGTACCCGTCGACGCCGCCCATCATGGCGCCGGCTCCGCCGTCGCCGCCGGCGACCTCGGGGAACGGGAACCAGCCGAGGTCCGGCAGAGGCTTCTGGTCGGGGGTCAGGCTGGCGATCACGCCGACGTCCCACGCGCCCATGAGCTCCATCGCGGCCTTGTGGTTGGCAAGCAGACCGGCCGACGAGTTCGCGCCCTCCTGGGGGGAGGTGGTCAGGAAGCCCTTGTTGAACGGCTCGGTCGCGGCGAACTCCTGAAGGTTCTTCGCGGCGTCCAGCCAGCACGGGTTGGTGAAGTCCGCCTCGCTGACGAGATTCTCGATCACGTCCTGATCGCAGGCGCGCACGGCGAAGAAGTAATACCAGTGCGCTGCCGGCCACGCCGCCTTCCCTCCGAGGGCGATCGGCTCGACACCCGAGACCTTGAGCTTCGAGACGGCGTCGTTCAGCTCGTCGAAGGTGGTGGGCTCGGACGTGATGCCGGCCTGCTCGAAGAGGTCCTTGCTGTAGAACATGCCACCGGGCAGCACGGCGCTGGGCATGCCGTAGATCTTGCCGTCGATGGTGAACGCGCCGAACGGAGCGTCTCCCATGGCCTCCTTGACATCGTCGTCGATGAGGTCGGTGAGGTCCTTCACCTTGTCGGCGCTGACGATGTCGGCCAGCTTGCCGCCACCGCGTGCCATGAAGATGTCGGGCATGTCACCGGAGTTGACGGCGGTCTGCAGCTTGCCGTCCATGTCCTCGTTCTGGATCGACGTGACCTTGATGGTCACGCCCTCGTTCTCCTCCTGGAATGCGGCCGCCGCGTCCTCCCAGTACTGCTTGCCCTCGCCGGTGGTGGAGTTGTGCCACATGGTCAGCGTCTCGCCGCCACCTTCTCCACCGGTCGAGCCCGAGCAACCACTCAGGCCGAGCGCTCCCACGGCGACGACGGCCGCTGCCGCGAGCCAGGTCTTCCGGATCTTCATGCTGTGTCTCCTCATCGTTGAGTGGCTGGGCGCGGTATTTGTTGCCGACGACACCCAATCTCGTCGGCACCACTCTGACACCTGCTCTGCATCATGTCAATCGTTATCGATAACGTTTTCGCTCACTAGGCTGTGACCATGGCCGCCCGCCCCACCATCCACGATGTCGCCAAGGCCGCCGGCGTGTCGGTCGCGACGGTCTCGAAAGCGATCAACGGCCGCCACGGCGTCGCGCCCGCCACGCTCTCCCATGTGATGAGCGTGGTCGAGGAGCTGGGTTACGCGAGCTCGCTGGTGGCGACGTCGATGCGCCGCCGGCAGACGAACGTGATCGGAGTGCTCGTCGCCGAGTTCGAGCCGTTCGCCGTGCAGCTGCTGCAGGGCGTCTCGGCGGCACTGCAGAACACGCAGTACGACGTCCTGGCGTACGCGGGCAGCGTGTCCGCCGGCGAGCACGCGGGGTGGGAGCGCCGATCCCTGTCCCGCCTCGGGGGAACGCTCATCGACGGCGCCATCATCGTCACCCCCACCACGACCCCGGCGCACGCCACCGTGCCGATCGTGGCCGTCGACCCGCACGCCGGCCCGCAGGGCACCTCGACCGTGAGCGTGCACAACCACGACGGCGCGCACGCGGCCGTGGCGCACCTGATCGGCCTCGGCCACCGGCGCATCGGACACCTGCGCGGTCGCACCGATCTCGAGTCCGCCCTGCAGCGCGAGGCCGGCTACCGTCGGGCGCTGGCCGAGTCGGGCATCCCCTTCGACCCCGCCCTGGTCGTCGACGGCGGATACCGCGCCGCCGACTCGACCGCCGGCGCGCATCGGCTGCTCGACCTCGCCGATCGCCCCACCGCGGTCTTCGCCGCGAACGACCTGTCGGCGATCGAGATGATGCGCGTCGCCGCGGAGCGCGGGGTGCACGTGCCTCAGGACCTGTCGGTGGTCGGCTTCGACGACGTGCCCGAGGCCGCCTCGCACGACCCGCAACTCACCACGGTGCGCCAGCCCCTGCACGAGATGGGGATGATCGCCGTGCGCGTGCTGCTCGCCATGCTCGATGAGGGCTCGCAGGAGGACGTGCGGCTGCCCGCCGAGCTCGTCGTGCGCGCGTCCACCGCCCCGCTCGCACGCTGAGCGCCACCCGCCGGCGCCGGGCGCCGGCGCATCCCGGCGTTGCATCTTCGGCATCCCGTTGATATGTTCGCCTCTACAACATTTCACCGACGTCGCTGAAGGCGGATCACATGTCTCTCACCCCCACCAAGGCCGACCGATTCTCGTTCGGGCTCTGGACCATCGGCTACAACGGCACCGACCCCTTCGGCGGCCCGACCCGACCGGCCCTCGACGTCGTGCACGCGGTCGAGAAGCTCGACGAGCTCGGCGCGTACGGCCTCACCTTCCACGACGACGACCTGTTCGCCTTCGGATCGACCGACGCCGAGCGGCAGAAGCAGATCGACCGGCTGAAGGGCGCGCTGGACGCGACCGGCCTCATCGTGCCGATGGTCACCACCAACCTGTTCAGCGCCCCCGTGTTCAAGGACGGCGGGTTCACCTCCAACGACCGTCAGGTGCGTCGCTTCGCCCTGCGCAAGGTGCTGCGCAACATCGATCTCGCCGCCGAGCTGGGGGCATCGACCTTCGTCATGTGGGGCGGCCGCGAGGGCGCCGAGTACGACTCCGCGAAGGACATCCAGGCCGCGCTCGAGCGCTACCGCGAAGCGGTCAACCTGCTCGGCGACTACGTCACCGACAAGGGCTACGACATCCGCTTCGCGATCGAGCCGAAGCCCAACGAGCCCCGCGGCGACATCCTGCTGCCCACGCTCGGCCACGCGATCGCCTTCATTGACTCGCTCGAGCGCCCCGAGCTGGTGGGCCTGAACCCCGAGGTCGGCCACGAGCAGATGGCGGGCCTGAACTTCACCGCCGGCATCGCGCAGGCGCTGTACCACGGCAAGCTGTTCCACATCGACCTGAACGGCCAGCGCGGCATCAAGTACGACCAGGACCTCGTGTTCGGGCACGGCGACCTGAACAACGCGTTCTCGCTGGTCGACCTCCTCGAGCACGGGGGCCCGAACGGCGGCGCGGCATACGACGGCCCGCGCCACTTCGACTACAAGCCCAGCCGCACCGAGGACGAGACCGGCGTCTGGGACTCGGCCGCCGCCAACATGCGCATGTACCTGCTGCTCAAGGAGCGCGCCGCGGCCTTCCGCGCCGACCCCGAGGTGCAGGAGGCACTGGCCGCGGCGAAGGTCGCCGAGCTCGCGCAGCCCACCCTCGGTGAGGGCGAGTCGTACGACGACCTGCTCGCCGACCGCAGCGCGTTCGAGGACTTCGACTCGGCGGCGTACCTGGGCGGTCACGGCTTCGGGTTCGTGCGCCTGCAGCAGCTGGCCACCGAGCACCTGATGGGCGCCCGCTGAGCCGACTCCTCCCCCGCGCCGAGGGATCTGACGGAAGGATGCCGTGATGGCACTCGTGTTGGGGGTCGACTCGTCGACCCAGTCCTGCAAGGTCGTGGTGCGGGATGCCGTGACGGGCGCCGTGCTGCGCACCGGCCGCGCGTCCCACCCCGACGGCACCGAGGTCGATCCCGAGGCGTGGTGGGATGCCCTGCAGCGGGCCCTCGCAGACGCCGGCGAACACGGCACGGGGTCCGACCTCGCGTCCGGCGCGCTCGGCGACATCGCCGCGTGGTCTGTCGGCGGCCAGCAGCACGGAATGGTCGCGCTCGACAGCGCCGGTCGGGTCATCCGCCCCGCCCTGCTGTGGAACGACACGAGGTCGGCCGGCGCCGCGGCCGACCTCGTGGCCGAGCTGGGCGCCGAGCAGTTCAGCACCCGCACCGGCGTCGTGCCGGTGGCATCCTTCACCGTCACCAAGCTGCGCTGGCTCGCCGACCACGAGCCCGACAACGCCGCCCGCGTCGCCGCGGTCGCGCTGCCCCACGACTGGCTCACCTGGCGGCTGCGCGGCTTCGGCCCGGAGGACCCACGGCTCGACGAGCTGGTGACCGACCGATCGGATGCCAGCGGCACCGGCTACTGGGGCGCCGCGGGCTACGATCGCGAGATCCTGTCGCTCGCGCTGCGACGCGATGCCTCCGCCATCGTGCTCCCCCGGGTGCTCGGCCCGACGGAGCACGTCACCGCGAAGGACGGCGCGACCGTCGCTCCGGGAGCGGGCGACAACGCCGCAGCCGCGCTGGGGCTCGGCGCCCGCAGCGGCGACGCGGTCGTGTCGATCGGCACCTCGGGCACCGTGTTCGCGGTGACCGACACCCCGGCCCACGACGCGAGCGGAACCGTGGCCGGGTTCGCCGACGCGGCGGGCGGGTGGCTGCCGCTGATCGCGACGCTGAACGCGGCCCGGGTGATGGATGCCACGGCCGCCCTGCTCGGCGTGGACCACGCCACGTTCAGCGAGCTCGCCCTGAACGCCGACCCCGGCGCCGGCGGCCTCGTGCTGCAGCCCTGGTTCGAGGGTGAGCGCACGCCGAACCTGCCCGATGCGACCGCCAGCCTGTTCGGCATGACTCTGGCGAGCACCACGCGGGAGAACCTGGCCCGCGCGGCGATCGAGGGCGTGCTCTGCGGCCTGGCGCACGGGCTGGACGCCATCCGCGCGCAGGGCGTCTCGCCCACCCGCATCCTGCTGATCGGCGGTGCGGCGCAGAGCCGCGCCGTGCAGACGATCGCCGCACAGGTCTTCGATCTTCCCGTCGTCGTTCCCGCCCCGCAGGAGTACGTGGCGCTCGGCGCGGCCGCTCAGGCCGCGTGGGCTCTGACCGGCGAGCGCCCGGCGTGGGGCGCGGGCGAGGCGGATGCCGTGTCCCAGACGCCGGTGCCCGGCATCCGGGAGCAGTACATCGCGCGGCTTCCCTGACCACCGCTCCCCCGCCGAGAAACCACATCCGGCATGAGACCCACGTTCATACGTGATGTCTCATGCCGGATGCGGTTTCTCTCGGCGTCGGCCGAACGGTCAGAGGGCGCGGATCGTCCAGGAGGCCGTGTGCTCGTCGCCCGGGGCGATCACCACGAGGCCGGCGCCGGAGTTGAAGGCGTCGGGCGCGCACGTCATCGGCTCGACCGCCAGGCCGATCCGATGCGTCGTCTCGTCGGCGGGGGTGTCGGCGGTGTGGATCTGCACCCAGGGGCACGCGTCGTCCCAGACCATGGCCGTGCCGCCGCCGTCGGGTGAGCGCAGCTCGACGGCGGTCAGCCCGTCTGCGCGGCGCAGGCCCGTGAAGGCGTGATCGATGAACGTGCCGCCGATCGTGCGCGGCGTGCGGAAGTCCCACTGCGGATGCCGATCGACCGACTCGACGGCGATCGGGTTCAGTCGGTCGTCGGTCACGGTGAGCACCTCGGATGCCGGCAGCGCCAGCGTCCACGAATCGACGGCAGACCGCGACGACCGATCGGCGACCAGGTACGGGTGCGGTCCGGTGCCCCAGGGTGCGGCATCCGCCCCGAGGTTGCGCCCGGTGACGACCTGGGTGAGCCCGTCTGCGGCGACGCGGTACTCCACGTCGACCTGCACACGGAACGGGTAGCCGAGCTGCGGCTCGATCACCGCGGTCAGCACGACCCGGTCGGGTTCGACGACCTGATCGGCGAACTCCAGCCAGGCCGCCAGACCGTGCAGGGCGTGCCCGCGAGACGGCTCGGTGAGCGACAGCTGGTGCGGTGCGCCGGCGAACGAGTACCGGCCGTCGACGACCCGGTTCGGCCACGGTGCCAGCGTCGCGCCACGATAGTTCGGTCGCACCTGGTCGGCGTCGAACGGCACGACGAGGTCGCGTCCTTCGTGCGTGAGCGTGCGCAGGGTGGCGCCGACGCTCGCGATCGTCGCCTCGTAGCCGTGGCCGGCGATCGCGAGCTGACGGCCGGATGCCGGCAGCATCACAGGCCCTGCGCCAGGCGGTGGTACGCCGCGTTCCAGCGCACCTGGTTCTGGAATGCGGGCAGCGTGGTCGACTCGTCGATGACGAGCAGCTCGACCTCGGCCATCTCGGCGAAGTCGCGGAACGCCTCGATGCCGACCGCGGTCGACATGACCGTGTGGTGCGCGGCACCGGCGGTCAGCCAGGCGGCGGCGCTGGTGGTGAAGTCGGGTGCCGGCTTCCACACCGCGCGTCCCACCGGGAGGTTCGGCAGGGCGGCGCGCGGCTCGACGTTCTCGACGACGTTCGCGGTGAGACGGAAGCGGTCGCGCATGTCGCTCAGCGCGACGACCACGGCCGGGCCGGGGTCGGCCGTGAAGACCAGGCGCACCGGGTCGTCCTTGCCGCCGATCCCGAGCGGGTGGATCTCGAGCGTCGGCTTCGCGGTGGTCAGCGAGGGCGAGACCTCGAGCATGTGCGCGCCGAGGATCAGCTCGTCTCCGGGCGTCATGTCGTAGGTGTAGTCCTCCATGAGGCTGGCACCGCCGGGCAGACCGGCGCCCATCACGTTCGCCACGCGCACGAGGATCGCGGTCTTCCAGTCGCCCTCGGCGCCGAACCCGTAGCCCTCGGCCATCAGGCGCTGCACGGCGAGGCCGGGCAGCTGCTTCAGCTCGCCGAGGTCTTCGAACGAGGTGGTGAAGGCGCCGAAGCCGCCCTCCTCGAGGAACGAGCGCAGCCCGATCTCGATGGCGGCCCCGTCGCGCAGCGACTGGTGACGCTCGCCGCCGCGACGCAGCTCGGGCGCGACCTCGTACAGCTCCTCGTACTCCGCGACCAGGACGTCGACGTCGCTCGGCGAGGCGGCGGCCACGGCATCCGCCAGGTCGTTCACGCCCCACGTGTTCACCTGCACGCCGAAGCGCAGCTCGGCCTCGGTCTTGTCGCCCTCGGTGACGGCGACGAAGCGCATGTTGTCGCCGAACCGGGCGAGCTTCAGCGAGCGGGCGGCGGCGAGACCGGCGGCCGCACGCTGCCAGGTCGCGAGCTCCTGACGCAGGCGCGGGTCGGAGGCGTGCCCGACGATCGTCTTGCGCGGCACGCCCAGACGGGTCTGGATGTACCCGAACTCGCGGTCGCCGTGCGCGGCCTGGTTGAGGTTCATGAAGTCGAAGTCGATGTCGGCCCACGGCAGCTCGACGTTCGCCTGCGTGTGCAGGTGCGCGAGCGGCTTCTGCAGCGCGTCGAGACCCGCGATCCACATCTTGGCGGGGCTGAACGTGTGCATCCAGGCCACCAGGCCGATCACCCGGTCATCGGCGTTGGCCTCGAGCGCGATGCGGCGGATCGACGCCGAGTCGGTGAGCACCGGCTTCCAGACGATCTTCACGGGCACCTCGGCGGACTCGTCGAGCGTGCGGGCGATCTGCTGCGACTGCTCGGCGACCTGCGCGAGCGTCTCGGGGCCGTAGAGGTGCTGGCTGCCGGTCAGGAACCAGACCTCGTACTCGTCGAGGGTGGTGGTGAGCGGGGTGCGGGTCATGGGAGTTCCTTGCGTGTCGGCCCGGTCGGGCGGTTCAGGCTGATCGTGGGTTCAGAGGGCGGCGACCGCGGCGGCTTCGACAGCGAGGCCGGCCCGGTAGCGGTCGAGGTACGCGGCGTACCCGGCGACGTCGTCGGGCAGCGGCTCAGCGATGCGGACGCCGGCGTCGGCGAAGACCCGGTCGGCGAGGTGGTCGGCCAGCGATCGGTCGGCTGTGAGGAAGGCCGCGAGCACGGCGATGCCCCAGGCGCCGCCTTCGGAGGCGGTGTCTCCGACGGCGACCGGCGCGTTCAGCGCTCCGGCGAGGAAGCGCTGCGCGACCCCGGCGGTGCGGCTGTCTCTTATACACATCTAAAAAAAAAAAAAAGAATAAATCTGTCCACCACACACAGTTACAACTCTAGTCGTACAGAGA
>NZ_MJIR01000063.1:0-52240 GCF_001878835.1 Microbacterium sp. AR7-10
AGATGTGTATAAGAGACAGGGTCAGCTGGATCAGCGCGGCGGCGACGAACGGCCCGATGAAGACGCCGAAGCGGAAGCTGCCGCCCAGCAGCGACAGCGCCCTGGCGCGGAACCGCGGTGGCACCCGGGTCGTCATGAAGGCGTGCCTGGCCAGACCGAAGGCGGCGGCGCAGAAGCCCAGCACGAACACCGATGCGGCGAACAGTGCGAGGTGCTCGGCGAGCAGCATCCCGACGCCCGCGGCGATCGACAGCACACCTGCGACGACCATCGTGACCCGCTCGCCGACCTTCGCGACCAGCGCGCCGGCGGGCAGGTTGCCGCACAGCTGGCCGATCACGAGCGCAGCGGCCACGAGCGCCGCCAGCGACACGTCGGCGCCGAGTCGCGTCGCGATCACGGGGATCAGGGGGATGACCGCGCCCTCGCCCAGCGAGAAGAGCACCGTCGGCGCGTAGACCATAGGCCCGAACCGTCTCAGGACACCCGCCGCACTCTCGCTCACACCGCTCACGCTAGCCCGGCCCGCTGCCGCCGAACGGCAGGACATACCGCGGTCAGGGAAGCGCGTCCGCGGCGCGATAAGGTGGACTGCCATGTTCGAACTCGATCTCTCCGCCGACATACAGGCCCTGCGACACACCTTCGGCGACATCCGCGAGGTCGTCGACGTCACCTCCCTGCGCGAGGACATCGCGCGACTCAGCGAGGAAGCGGGCGCCCCCGACCTCTGGGACGATCCCGAGAAGGCGCAGAAGGTGACCAGCGCGCTCAGCCACAAGCAGGCCGACCTCAAGCGCATCACCGAGGTCGAGCGCCGACTCGACGACCTCGACGTCCTCATCGAACTCGCCAACGAGATGCAGGATGACGACTCCGCCGCCGAGGCGCGCGCCGAGCTCGACTCGCTCACGCAGACCATCAACCAGCTCGAGGTGCAGACGCTTCTGGACGGCGAGTACGACGATCGCAACGCGATCATCACCATCCGCTCGGGTGCCGGCGGCGACGACGCCACCGACTTCGCCGAGATGCTCATGCGCATGTACCTGCGCTGGGCCGAGCAGCACGGCTACCCGGTGAAGGTGATGGACACCTCGTACGCCGAGGGCGCCGGCATCAAGTCGGCGACGTTCGAGATCACCGCCCCCTACGCGTTCGGCACGCTGTCGGTCGAGGCCGGCACGCACCGACTGGCGCGGATCAGCCCGTTCGGTTCGGCCGACAAGCGGCAGACCTCGTTCGCCGCGGTCGAGGTCATCCCCCTCATGGAGGAGGCCACCGAGGTCGAGATCCCCGAGAACGACCTGCGCGTCGACGTGTTCCGGTCCTCCGGTCCGGGCGGGCAGTCGGTGAACACGACCGACTCGGCCGTGCGCCTGACCCACCTTCCCACCGGCATCGTCATCTCGATGCAGAACGAGAAGTCGCAGATCCAGAACCGTGCGGCCGCCATGCGTCTGCTGCAGACCCGCCTGCTGCTGCTGCAGCGGGAGCAGGAGGCGGCGAAGAAGAAGGAGCTCGCGGGCAACATCACCGCCAGCTGGGGCGATCAGATGCGCTCGTACTTCCTCTACGGCCAGCAGCTGGTCAAGGACCTGCGCACCGGCCACGAGTCCGGCAACCCGGCCAGCGTCTTCGACGGAGACCTCGACGACTTCATCTCGGCGGGCATCCGCTGGCGCAAGCGCAAGGAAGAGGACTGATCCTCGCCTGACATGAAGACGGGCCCGGGAGCGCTGCTCCCGGGCCCGTCTTCGTCACTGCGGCGTCATTGGCTGCACGTGCCCGCCGCCTCGGCGAACGTCGACGCGAAGTCCAGTCCGTCCGCCGGATCGGTGAAGTCCGTGCTGCCGGCGGCGACCATCTGCAGGGCCTCATCGCTCATCTCCGACGCGTAGAACGCGTCACCCAGGCAGAGCAGGAGATCATCGGGGAAGCCGCCCGCACCGGACTCGTCGACGATCGTCTCCAGTCCCGTCGCCAGCTCCTGCGCCGACGGGCGCTCGCCGCCGGCATCGGGCGCGGTCGTCTCCTCGTCGTAGGGCTCGTCCGATGCGTACGGCTCGTCGGTGGCGTACGGGTCGTCGGAAGACTCCCATGAGTTATCGGCGAGGGTCGTGAAGAGGGTGACGCTGAGCACGATCGTGGCGACGATGCCCATCACGATCGACAGGACCAGACCGGCGATGCCCGGCCACTTCGCGGTGTTCTTGATGAACAGCGCGATGATCGACACGACGAACGCGCCGAAGAGCAGGAACGATCCGATGCCGAAGGTGATGAGACCAGGGACGCAGGCGATGATGCCGCCGATGACCGCGAGCCCGAGGCCGACGTATCCGAGCACGGGGGTCTTGCGCGGTCCGGCATCGGGTGCCGGGTAGGCGCCGCCGTACCCTGCCGCGCCGCCGTAGGGTGCGGGTGCGGCGTAGGCGTTCTGCGCATCGCCGCCGCCGGCGCCGGGATAGCCCTGCTGACCGTAGCCGCCCTGGCCGTACGCATTCTGGCCGTACGCGTCCTGGCCGTACGCCGGCGCGTCGCCGAACCCGCTCTGCGGATAGCCGTCCGGCGTGACCGCGGGGTAGGCCTCGGTCGGCTGGGTGGCCTCGGTCGCGCCCGGCGCGACCGGCGGGATGTATTCGCTGTGCGGCTCGCCGGATGCACCGGCATCCGGCGTCACGTCGTCACCCGCAGTCGACTCCGACGGCGCGGCTGCCGGGCTGCTCTCCGGGGCGTAGTGCTCGGTCCACTGCTCGCCGTCCCACCAGCGCTGGCGCCCCGATCCGTCGTCATACCATCCTGCGGGAACGCTCATGGCCTTCTCCTCGTCTTCGTCTGCGCCGTCGGCCGGAGCCGCGCGACCTGCTCTCGTGACGCATGCGCGCCCTTACGTGTATATCAGTCGCGGTCGACGGGAACGGCCCGGGGGAGTGTCGCTGGCAGCGCTGGCCCGGCCCGCGCCTAGGCTCGTATGGCCATGATCCGGTTCGAGAACGTCACAAAGCGCTATCGCGGCACGAAGCGCCCCGCACTGTCAGAAGTCGACTTCAACGTCGACGCGGGGGAGTTCGTCTTCCTCGTCGGAGCCTCCGGCTCCGGCAAGTCGACGTGCCTGCGGCTGATCCTCCGAGAGGACGTCCCCTCCGCCGGCCGCGTGGCCGTGCTCGGCCGCGACCTCCGCTCACTCGCCAACCGCAAGGTGCCGTATTTCCGGCGCCACATCGGATCGGTGTTCCAGGACTTCCGTCTGCTGCCGTCGAAGACGGTCGCGCAGAACGTGGCGTTCTCGCTTCAGGTGATCGGCTCGTCGCGCGGTTTCATCCAGCAGGCGGTGCCCGAGGCGCTCGCGCTGGTGGGTCTCGACGGCAAGGCGAAGCGGATGCCGCACGAGCTCTCCGGCGGCGAGCAGCAGCGCGTCGCGATCGCGCGGGCCATCGTCAACCGGCCGAAGGTTCTGCTCGCCGACGAGCCCACCGGAAACCTCGACCCGGCGACGTCGGTGGGCATCATGCAGCTGCTGACCCGCATCAACGCCGGCGGCACGACGGTGGTCATGGCGACGCACGAGGCGGCGTTCGTCGACCAGATGCAGCGACGTGTCATCGAGCTCAAGGGCGGGGAGATGGTCCGCGACGAGGTGGGCGGCGGCTACGGCGACACCTCCAGCATCCCGCGCCTCACGCCGGAGGCCGTGCCAGGGGCTGCGGCCGCCGCGGCGCTCACCGCGGTGCAGGAGATCCAGCGCGAGACGATCACCGGCGTCGTGCCGACGCCCCCGGTCGAGCAGCCGGCGACCGCCCGTCCGGCAGCCGCTCAGGATGCCGTGGAGCCGAGCGCGCAGGGTGCCCCGTGGCCGCCCGCCGTGGCCACCCCGCCCGAGGAGCGGGCGACGGCCGCGGTTCCGCGAACCACCCCGATAGTGATCCCGGAGGTGGAGGTCGCCGAACTCGGCATGGCCGACCGGCTCGGCCTCTCGCGTGACGACGACGAGGAAGTGGGCCCGACCTCATGAACTTCGGACTCATCGTCGGCGAGGCCCTGATCGGCCTCCGCCGCAACATCTCCATGGTCATCTCGGTGGTCCTGGTGACCTTCGTCTCGCTGACGTTCGTCGGCGCGGCCATCCTCATGCAGACGCAGATCCAGACGATGCGCGGCTACTGGGGTGAGAAGGCGGAGGTCACCATCTACATGTGCTCGCCGCTGTCGACGTCGCAGAACTGCACGTCGGATCAGGCGACCGAGGAGCAGATCGCCACGGTCAAGGACGATCTCGCGGGGCCCGCGCTGAAACCGCTGATCAGAGAGGTCGCCTTCGACGACAAGGAGACGACGTACCAGAACTGGGTCGAGCGCTTCGGCGAGGAGCAGGCGAACGCGTTCGGCGTCGAGAACATGGGCGTGGCGTTCCGCGTGACCATGAAGGATCCGCAGCAGTCGCGCGTGCTCACCGAGGCGTTCTCGGGAGTCGCCGGCGTCGACGAGGTGCAGGATCAGCGTCGACTGCTCGATCCGCTGTTCTCCGCGCTCACCGTCGCGACGTACATCGCGGTCGGTGTCGCGGCCCTCATGCTGATCGCCGCCGTGCTGCTCATCGCCACGACCATCCGGCTCTCGGCGTACGCGCGCCGGAAGGAGATCGGCATCATGCGCCTGGTCGGCGCGTCGAATCGATCGATCCAGACGCCGTTCGTGCTCGAGGGCGTCTTCGCCGCGTTCCTCGGATCGGTGTTCGCCAGCGCGGCTGTGCTGGCGGGAGTGAAGTTCGGCGTCGAGGGATACCTCGCCGAGCGGGTGCCGTTCATGCGCCCGCTGGTCGACATGCAGGACGCCGTCTTCGTCGTGCCCGTGCTCATCGGCATCGGCGTCGTGCTGGCGGCCCTGTCGGCCGGCTTCGCGATCCGGCGGTGGCTGCGCACCTGACCCGTCGAGGGGTGCGGTAACCGATAGGGTTGAGGGCTGTCTGTCGTCAGGAGAAGAACATGCCCAGGGAACGCGGGGAGAAGGTCGTCGCGACCAACCGACGCGCGCGTCACGATTACAACCTCGAGAAGTCATACGAGGCGGGTCTGGTGCTCACCGGCACCGAGGTCAAGTCCCTGCGCCAGGGGCGCGCGAACCTCAGCGACGGCTACGCGTACGTGAAGGGCGGTGAAGCTTTCCTCGACGCGGTGCACATCCCGGAGTACTCCCAGGGGCACTGGACGAACCACTCCGCCAAGCGCATCCGCAAGCTGCTGCTGCACAAGGACGAGATCCGCAAGCTCGAGCACGCCGTCTCCGCGGGCGGCTACACCCTCATCCCGCTGAAGCTGTACTTCTCGGACGGCCGCGCGAAGGTCGAGATCGCACTCGCGAAGGGCAAGAAGGAGTACGACAAGCGGCAGACCCTGCGCGAGCGCCAGGACACGCGCGAGGCCGAGCGCGCCATGCGCCTGCGCAACCGCGTGGGGGAGTAGCGGCTACCGCGCGGCGTCGAACCCGAACGTCCGACCCAGGAAGCCCAGTTCGGCCTCGAGCGACGCGATGATGGTCTCCGCCGCGCGGAAGCCGTGGCCCTCGCCCTCGAACAGCAGGTACTCGTGCGGCACGCCCCTGGCGGCGAGGGCGTCGCGGATCGCCTCCGACTGCGAGGGCGGCACCACCCGGTCGTCCGAACCCTGCTGCAGCAGCACCGGCACGTCGATCCGGTCGGCGTGCGAGAGCGGCGACCGCTCGATGTACACGCTCTCCGCCTCGGGCAGCGGCCCGACCAGACCGTCGATGTAGTGCGCCTCGAAATCGTGGGTCTCGGCTGCCAGCATCCGCAGATCCGCCACGCCGTATCTCGAGATGCCCGCGGTGAAGGTGCCGCCGCGCACCAGCGCGCAGAGCACCGTCCACCCTCCGGCGGAGCCGCCGCGGATGGCGATGCGGGCGGGGTCGGCCAGACCCGATTCGGCCATGCCGCGTGCTGCGGCGATGACGTCGTCGACGTCGACGATGCCCCACTGCCCGTCGAGGCGCTCGCGGTAGGCGCGGCCGTAGCCCGTCGAGCCGCCGTAGTTCACGTCGAGCACGCCGATGCCGCGGCTGGTCCAGTACGCGTACGCCGTGGATGCCGCGCCCGAGACGTGCGCGGTGGGGCCGCCGTGCACCATGACGATGTACGGCGGCAGATCGCCCTCGGGCGCTGAGACGTCGGGGTTCGTCGGCGGATAGTCGAAGGCGTGCACCGGGCCGTGCGGACCGCGGAAGGTCACCGGGCGCGCGCGGGGGATCCACCGGGCATCCGCCGCGTCGCCCCCCGTGACGGTGGTGATGGTGCCGTCGTCCAGGTCGACGCACCACAGCCCCGCCCCGACCGCCCGCCCCGCGCCCGAGATGAGCACGCGAGCGCCGCGCGCGTCGTCGATGCTCGCGCCGGCCGTGATCGGCAGCGTGAGCAGCTCGATGGCGTCGCCGTCAGGGGAGATCAGCACGATCTCGTCGGCCCCGTTCGTGCGCACCGCCACGACACGGCCGTCGTCGAGAGGCTGGTACCAGCGGTTGCCGAGCACCCAGAGGCCGCCGCCCGTGTCGGCGTCGGCGGGTGCCACCGGCTTTGCGGTGTCGCCGACGCGCAGCCGCTGCAGGTTCCACCGGCCTGATGGATCATCGAGGTAGAGCAGCTCGTCGTCGCTCACCCACTCCGGCTGCAGGGCGGCACGGGTCGGCGTCGACGCGAGCGCGTCGCCGTCGACCGACGCCACGTGCAGCAGCGCCTGCTCCCAGGGCATCCGGACGGTGCTCCACTGCACCCAGGCGAGACGCTGTCCATCGGGTGAGAGGGCGGGATGCGCGACGAAGCCACTCGTCGAGACGAGGGTGCGCACAGCCGACTCGTCATCGGCCGCGGCGCCGTCGAGGGGGACCTCCACGATCGCGCGCACGTGCTGCTCGGGGCGAAGATCCTCCTGCACCGCGAGCAGCCGTCCTCGCTGCAGCCGCAGTCCGCCGTATGAAGGTCCGGCCGCGGTCAGCGGCTCGGGAGCGCCGCCGGGCGACATCCGGTGGATCCGCTGGTCTGCGCCGTGCACGAAGTACAGGGTGCCCTCGGCATCGGCGGTCCACGACCCGCCGCCGTACTCGTGCACGCGGGAACGCGCGTTCCACGGCGCGGGGAGGATCTGGTCGCCGCTCGAGCTGCGCACCGTCACCCGGCCGCCCTCGGCGGGAACGGATTCGCCCCACCACACCTCGTCGCCGACGAAGCGTGCTCCGTCGATGCGGGGGGATGCCTGCGCGATCATCTGAGCGGTGAACGGGGAGGGCCACGAGCCGTGCGGTGCGGTCATGCATCGAGCCTAGCCAGACCCGCAGGTGACACACGGCGTCACAGAGTGTGCGCCGCGGCGAGGGGCTGTCCTACCGTCTGAGAACACCCCGCAGACCGAGCCTCGAAGGAGAACCGCCGTGAGCAGCATCCCGTTCTCCTTCGAGCTGTATCCGCCGCGCACCGCCGAGAGCACCAGGGCGCTGCATGACACGATCGACCGGCTCGCCGAGGCGGGACCTGACTTCATCTCGGTCACCTACGGCGCGGGCGGCGCGACCGGCGGTCGCTCGCTCGAGGTGCTGCGATACATCCGCGCGCACACCGACACCGAGCCGCTCGCGCACCTCACGTGTGTGGGCAACACCTATGCGGGTGCCGCCCGTCTGATCCGCGAGTTCCTGGATGCCGGCGTGCTCAGCTTCCTCGCGCTGCGCGGCGACCCGCCCGCGGGTCAGAGCGAGGACGACGTGTTCCTCGGCGACCTCGAGAGCTCGGCTCAACTCGTGCAGCTGATCGACCGCGTGCAGGCGGAGCGGGCCCCGTACGAGGAGTCCCCGGTGCGCGGCAACCCCGGCGCCGTGCGCGTCGCGCCGCGCCGTCGGGTGAACATCGCCGTCGCCGCCTTCCCCAACGGCCACCCGCGCTCGGCGTACAGCAGCCAGCACGTCGACGCGCTGCTCGCGAAGCAGGCGGCCGGGGCGACGGTCGCGATCACGCAGCTGTTCTTCCACCCCGATCACTATCTCGCGTTCGTCGAACGCGCCCGCCGCGCCGGGGTGGCGATCCCGATCCTCCCCGGCATCATGCCGATCACCTCGCCCGCGCGTCTGGCGCGGGTGCTCGAGCTGACCGGCGAGGAGCTTCCGAGCGAGCTCGCCATCGAGCTCGAGGTCGAGCCGACCACCGAGGGGCGCCGCCGGATCGGCATCCGCTGGGCCGCCGACCTGATCCGCGCCGTCGTCGACGGCGGCGCGCCCGGTGTGCACCTGTACGCGTTCAACCAGCACGAGACCGTGCTCGACGTCCTCCGCCTCGCCGGGATCATCCCGCAGCGCCAGCTCTCCGCAGCATCGAAAGGAACACCATGACCGCTTTCCCCGCAGGGACGATCCTCGGCTACCCGCGCATCGGCCGGCGCCGCGAGCTGAAGAAGGCCGTCGAGTCCTTCTGGGCGGGCCGCTCCGACCAGACGGCTCTCGAGCGCACGGCCGCCGAGCTGCGCGCCACGACGCGTGCGCGTCTCGCCGAACTCGGTCTCGGCCGTGATGACTCGTCGATCCCCGAGTCGTTCTCGTTCTACGACCAGGTGCTCGACGCCGCCGTCACCGTGGGTGCGATCCCGACGCGCTTCGACGACCTCCGTGACGCCGACGGCAGCATCGGACTCGGCGCCTACTTCACCGTCGCCCGAGGCGAGGGCGATCGCGCACCGCTCGAGATGACCAAGTGGTTCGACTCGAACTACCACTACCTCGTCCCCGAGATCGGCCCCGAGACGGTCTTCTCCCTCGCCAGCGAGCACCTCGTGCAGCAGGTCGCGGAGGCCGCGGCCGCCGGATACGTCACCCGCCCGGTGGTCGTCGGACCGGTCACCCTGCTCGCCCTGGCGAAGGCGTCGGATGACGCGCCCGAGGGCTTCGATCCGCTCAGCCGCCTCGAGGACGTGCTGCCGGTCTACGCCGAGCTGCTCGCCAAGCTGAAGGCAGCCGGCGCCGCGTGGGTGCAGCTCGACGAGCCGGCGCTGGTGAGCGAGTCGCTGCCGGTCGGCACCGCCGCGCTCGCCGACGCCGCCGCCCGCGCCCTCGCCGTGCTCGGCGGCGCCGGCGAGCGACCGCAGATCTTCGTGGCCGCGCCCTACGCCGCTCTCGGCACGACGCTCGACGTGCTGGCGACCGCACCCGTCGAGGCCATCGGCATCGACCTGGTCCGCGGCGAGGTGCCCGCAGCGCTCCCCGCGCTCGAGGGCAAGACCCTCGTCGGCGGCGTCATCGACGGACACAACATCTGGCGCGGCGACCTCGACGCGGCGTTCGCGAAGCTCGAGGCGCTGCGCGACCTCGGGGCGTCCCACATCTCGGCGTCCACCTCGACCTCGCTGCTGCACGTGCCGCACGACGTCGACGACGAGACGGCGCTGGACCCGCGTCTCGTCTCCTGGCTCGCCTTCGCCGACCAGAAGGTCGGCCAGGTCGTCACCCTCGCCGAAGGACTGGCCCAGGGGCGGGATGCCATCACCGACGCGCTGGATGCCGCGTCCGCGGCCCTCGCCGACCGGCATGACGCACCCGGCGTGCGCGACGGAGCCGTGCGCGGCCATGAGGTCTCCGAGACGGAGTTCTCGCGCGTCTCGTATGCCGAGCGCGAGAGCGCGCAGCAGGCGCTGAACCTGCCGGCGCTGCCGCTGACGACGATCGGCTCGTTCCCGCAGACCGGCGACATCCGCAGGGCTCGTGCGCAGTTCCTGCGCGGCGAGCTGCCCGCCGACGACTACGACGACTTCCTGCGCCGGGAGATCGACCAGGTCGTCGCCCTGCAGGAGGAGCTGGGCCTCGACGTGCTCGTGCACGGCGAGCCGGAGCGCAACGACATGGTGCAGTACTTCGCCGAGCACCTCGACGGGTTCGCCGTCACCCAGCACGGCTGGGTGCAGTCGTACGGCTCGCGCGCCACCCGGCCCTCGATCCTCTGGGGAGACGTGTCGCGCCCTGCGCCGATCACCGTCTCGTGGGCGTCGTACGCGCAGTCGCTGAGCGCGAAGCCGGTCAAGGGCATGCTCACCGGCCCCGTGACGATCCTGGCCTGGTCGTTCGTGCGCGACGACCAGCCGCTCGGCGAGACGGCCAACCAGGTCGCGCTCGCCCTGCGCGACGAGATCACCGACCTCGAGGCCGCCGGAATCGCGATCATCCAGGTCGACGAGCCGGCGCTGCGCGAGCTGCTGCCGCTGAAGGCGGCCGATCAGGCGGACTACCTCGACTGGTCGGTGCGCTCGTTCCGGCTCGCGACCGGCGGCGCCGCCGCCGGAACGCAGATCCACACGCACCTCTGCTACTCGGAGTTCGGTGTCGTGATCGACGCGATCCGCGCCCTCGACGCCGACGTCACCTCGATCGAGGCCGCGCGCAGCCGCATGGAGGTCGTCGCCGACATCGCGCGATTCGGCTTCGACCACGGTGTCGGCCCCGGCGTCTACGACATCCACTCGCCGCGTGTGCCCAGCGTCGAGGAGATCGAGGCGCTGCTGTGTCGCGCCGTCGACGAGCTGCCGCTGCGCCAGCTGTGGGTGAACCCCGACTGCGGCCTGAAGACCCGTGCGTACGAGGAGACGGTGGAGTCGCTGCGCAACATCGTCGAGGCGACCAGGCGCGTCCGCGAGGACGTCGCGGTCACCGTCTGAGCACCGCCCACGACGAAGAGGCGCCCCTTCCCGACCGGGAAGGGGCGCCTCTTCGTTCGCGAGGGCTCGCTCAGACCGAGCGCAGCACCGCCACGACCTTTCCGAGCACGACCGCCTCGTCGCCGAGGATGGGCTCGAAAGCCGAGTTGCGCGGCAGCAGCCAGGTGTGCCCGTCTCGGCGGCGGAAGGTCTTCACCGTCGCCTCCCCGTCGATCATGGCGGCGACGATCTCGCCGTTCTCGGCGTTGTTCTGCGTGCGCACGACCACCCAGTCGCCGTCGCAGATCGCCGCATCGATCATCGACTCTCCGTTGACCTTCAGCATGAACAGGTCGCCCTTGCCGACGAGCTGCCTCGGCAGCGGGAAGATCTCCTCCACCTGCTGGTCTGCCGTGATCGGCACGCCGGCGGCGATCTGACCGACGAGCGGCACCAGCGCGGCATCGCCGACCGACGGGGCGGTGTCTGCGGGGTTCTCGGCTCCGCTGCCGGGCAGATCGATCAGCACCTCCATGGCGCGGGTCTTGCCCGGGTCGCGGCGGAGGTAGCCGCTCAGCTCGAGCTGCCCGAGCTGGTGGGTGACGCTCGAGAGTGACTTCAGCCCCACCGCGTCGCCGATCTCGCGCATGCTCGGCGGGTAGCCGTGACGCGCGATCGAGCTCTGGATCACCTCGAGGATCGCCATCTGCTTGGGGCTCAGGCTCTTGCGGCGCCGCGTGCGGGGAGCCTCGGCTGCGGTCTCGGGGTTGTCGCTCATGGGTGCTCCTTCATGCCCTCACACGGTGCAGATCCGCGTCTTCGCGGGGATGCGGTTCGAATGTCGGTGGCCCATGGTGGGCTGACTTCATCGAAACCGTATCCGAGTTCGCTCGGAAAACGGAAGATCTGTTCGAGCGTGTCGCAGAACCGCGGGCGCTGTATTCGAAGAATTCTTGACAGATGTTCGATATCGAAGATAGATTCGGAACGTAGCTTCGCATCCGGCATCCCCGGCCGGATGCCGGATGCGAAAGCTGCACCACTTCCGCCCGATGGGCGGAGGAGAGCGAAGAGGAGCATCGCATGAGCACCATCAGCATCCAGGCCCCCCTGACCGCGTCGGTCACGGCCGCTGCCCGGCGTTCTGTCCCGACCCGGCTGCGCCTCACCGTGCGCGGTCGTCGTCTGCTCGCCACCCTCGCCGCCGCGCCGGTCATCGCCGGCATCGCGGTCTCTCTGCTGGCCGGCGGCTCCGCCATCGCGTCCGGCCAGAGCGCACCCGTCGCGTTCGAGACGGTGACGGTGCTGCCCGGTGACACCCTCTGGTCGATCGCCGCTGAGGCCGCTCCCGGCTCCGACCCGCGCGAGGTCATCGATGACATCAGGCGTCTCAACAACCTCCCCTCCGGCATGATCCAGGCGGGTGCGTCGATCGCGATCCCGACCGCCTACTCCGAGACCGCGCCCGCCGAGTGAGAGTGCGCCGTCATCCGAGGCGGTGGGTGCGATGCGCGGCCTACGATGGAGCATGTGACATCCCTCGATGAGCTGCCCCTCCGCGACGATCTGCGCGGGCTCACGCCGTACGGCGCCCCGCAGGCGCCGCTTCCCGTCGCTCTGAACGTCAACGAGAACACGCATCCGGTTCCCGACGAGGTCGCCAGCGACATCCTCGACGACGTCGCCCTCGCCCTGCGCGATGTCAACCGCTACCCGGACCGCGAGTTCACCGCGCTGCGGGAAGGGTTCGCCGAGTACCTCGGTCACGGTCTCACGGCCGAGCAGATCTGGGCTGGCAACGGCTCGAACGAGGTGCTGCAGCACATCATGCAGGCCTTCGCCGGCCCCGGCCGCACGGCGTTCGGGTTCGCACCCACCTACTCGATGTACCCGCTGATCACGCAGGGCACCGGCGCACGGTGGGTCGCCGGCACGCGCCACGACGACTTCACCATCGACCCCGACGATGCCGCCAGACAGGTCGCCGAGGCCGACCCGGACGTCATCCTGCTGTGCACCCCGAACAACCCGACCGGCACGCCGCTGGGACTCGACGTCATCGAGGCCGTCTATGAGGCGGCCCGCGGTGTCGTGGTCGTCGACGAGGCGTATCAGGAGTTCGCCCCGCATGACGCGCCCTCCGCGCTGAGCCTGCTGCACGGTCGCCCGCGTCTCGCGGTGTCGCGCACGATGAGCAAGGCCTTCGCCTTCGCCGGAGCTCGGGTCGGGTACCTGGCCGCCGATCCGGCGTTCATCGACGCGCTGCGGCTCGTGCGCCTGCCGTACCACCTCAGCGCCCTCACGCAGGCCGCCGCCGTCGCGGCGCTGCGCAACTCCGCCACCATGCTGCGCATGGTCGATGAGATCGTCGAGCAGCGCGAGCGCATCTCGGCCACGCTCGAGGCCCTCGGGTACCGGCCGCACGCTTCGTGGTCGAACTTCGTCCTGTTCGGCGGAGTGGACGACCCCCAGGCCCTGTGGCGCGCACTGTACGACCGCGGAGTGCTCATCCGCGATGTCGGCATCCCGCATCACCTCCGGGTCTCCGCAGGCACCGAGGCCGAGACCACCGCATTCCTGGAAGCCCTCGCGTCGATTGGACCGTCAGCATGACCGAACGCACCGCCCGCCGCACCCGCAGCACCTCCGAGTCGACCGTCGAGGTCGTCGTCGACCTCGACGGCACCGGTCGCAGCGACATCGACACGAGCGTGCCGTTCTTCGACCACATGCTGACGGCCTTCGCCAAGCACTCGCTCACCGACCTCACCGTGCGCGCCACGGGAGACACGCACATCGACGCGCATCACACCGTCGAGGACATCTCGATCGTGCTCGGCCAGGCGATCCGCGAGGCACTGGGCGACAAGGCGGGCATCTCGCGCTACGGCGACGCCATGGTGCCTCTCGATGAGGCTCTCGCCCAAGCCGTGGTCGACATCTCCGGCCGCCCGTTCCTCGTGCACGACGGAGAGCCGGCCGGCTTCGAGTTCCACCTCATCGGCGGGCACTTCACCGGATCGCTCGTGCGCCACGTGTTCGAGGCGATCACCTTCAACGCCGGGCTCACCGTGCACGTGCGCGTGATCGGCGGACGCGACCCGCACCACATCGCCGAGGCCGAGTTCAAGGCATTCGCCCGTGCGTTCCGTCAGGCCAAGGCGCTCGACCCGCTCGTCGAGGGCATCCCCTCGACCAAGGGTGCGCTGTGACCACGCGCCGCGTCGTCGTCTTCGACTACGAGTCGGGCAACGTGCACTCGGCCGTCAAGGCGCTGGCCGCCGCGGGCGCCGAGGTGGAGCTCACTCGCGATCGCGACAGAGCGCTGGAGGCAGACGGCCTGCTCGTGCCCGGCGTCGGGGCCTTCGCCGCCGTGCGCGAGGCGCTGGTCGCACACGGCGGTGACGAGATCATCGACCGTCGCCTGGCCGGTGGGCGCCCGGTGCTCGGCATCTGCGTCGGCATGCAGGTGATGTTCGAACGCGGTGTCGAGCGCGGGCACCCCGCCGAGGGCCTGGGGGAGTGGCCGGGCACGGTCGCCGAGCTGCACGCCCCGGTGCTGCCGCACATGGGCTGGAACACCGTGGAGCCGGGGGAGGGCAGTGTGCTCTTCCGCGGCATCGAGCACGAGCGCTTCTACTTCCTGCACTCGTACGCCGCCACGTCGTGGGAGCTCGACGTCATCCCGCCGTTCCCGCAGCCCGCCGTGACGTGGGCGACCCACGGGGAGCGCTTCATCGCCGCGGTCGAGAACGGCCCGCTCTCCGCAACGCAGTTCCACCCCGAGAAGTCGGGACAGGCCGGCATCCGGCTGCTGCGCAACTGGGTCGAGTCGCTCTAGCGTCCGACGCGACCCGGAGCCCCGCACGGAGACCCGTGCGGGTGGTCCCGGTACGGGTGGTCAGAGGCCCCGCGCGACGGCTGCTCCCGCCGCCAGCCATGCGGTCTGGGAGGCCGGGGCGAGGGCGCCGAGGCGCAGGTGGCCGTCGACCATCTCATGATCGAACGGAATCGCGACCACCTCCCGTGCCAGGTCGCGGTAGCCGGTGACGACCTGGTCGACATCGGCCGGGGTCGCCTTGGGGTCCGCCTGAGTGACGACGACCACCGACTGACGGGCGAGCCGGGCGGATCGCTCGTCGCGGTCCTCGAGAGCCTCGAGCAGCAGCGCACCCGCCTCGGCGTGGTCGTCGCGCGTCGTGGTCGCCACGACGATCTGGTCGGCGTGGTCGATCATGCGCAGCCACATCGGGTCGGATTCGTCGTTCCCGGAGTCGATGATGATCAGCCGGTAGTACTTCGCCGCCACGGCGTGGATCGCGTCGATGTCTGCGGAGCGCAGCCGGTTCTCCTGAGCGAGCCGCATCGGCTTCGAGCGCAGCACGTCGTACTTCTCCCGCGCCTGGTGGTGCACGAAATGCGCGAGATCCGCCGACTGCGCGCCCGCGCCCAGCAGCCGATCGGCCTCGGGGAGCAGCTCGAACAGCGTGCGGTCGTGCGGGCCGGTGTCGGTGCGCCAGCCCAGGGTGCCGCGGGTCTGGTTGTTGTCCCAGGCGAGCACACCCGCGCCTCCGAAGCGCGCGAAGACGGCAGAGAGCAGCACGGTGGTCGGGGTCTTGCCCGCGCCGCCCTTGCCGTTCACCACAGCGATCGTGCGCGGGCCCGGCCAGTGCTGACTGACGAGCAGCTCGTCTTCGCGCACCGCGCGCTCTGCGGCACCGGGGGCGAGCGAGAATCCGATCCGGTTCAGCATGCCGCGCGCGCCGGTCCTGGCGGGCTCCTCGCGTCGCTCCTGCTGCAGGAACGACGGTCGCTCACGCTGCTCGCGCCGCGAGACGGGGGATGCGGGCGCGGATTCCGGTGCCGGAGCGGGCGCGGACGCGGCGGCGGACCCGCGATGATAACGCGGTGCCTCGACCGGGCCGTCGGACGCGACCAGCGGGACCTCGGACACCATCGACTCGGGCTCGGGTGCGGAACGCCGCGCAGCGCTCGTCCGCCGGCGCAGCGGACCTGCGCCGCTGTCGTTGTGCGCGTCGGCCATGCCTCGCGTCCCTTCGTGTCGATGTGCGCACAGGCGGGGCTGCCCGGCCGGTGCGCCTCCGATCGTACCGCCGGGGCCTGCGAGAACCCCACTTCACCGAGGCGCCGGACGTCACGTCATTTGAGACGACCCCCCTGCCCGGCTACTCTGATCTCTCGTGCCCGCTCGGGCCGCACCCACCCCCTTCGAAGGACGACATGAACGACTTCGCACAGTCCCCCTCGCTGATCCTGCTGCCCGCGGTCGATGTGGCCGGCGGCAAGGCGGTGCGCCTGACGCAGGGCGAGGCCGGCACCGAGACGAGCTACGGCGACCCCGTCGACGCGGCCGGCGAGTTCGTCGACGCCGGTGCTCAGTGGATCCACCTCGTCGACCTCGATGCGGCGTTCGGCCGCGGCAGCAACACTGCGATCCTGCGCAAGGTCATCAAGCAGTACCGCGGCGTGAGCATCGAGCTCTCCGGCGGCATCCGCGACGACGCGAGCCTCGACGCCGCGCTCGAGGCCGGTGCGACCCGCATCAACCTCGGCACGGCCGCCCTGGAGAACCCGGAGTGGTCGGCCGACGTCATCAGCCGATACGGCGAGGCGATCGCGGTCGGGCTCGACGTGCGCGGCACGACACTCGCCGCGCGCGGCTGGACGAAGGAGGGCGGTGACATCTGGGATGTGCTCGAGCGCCTCGAAGAGGCCGGCTGCAGCCGCTACGTCGTCACCGATGTCACGAAGGACGGCACCCTGCGCGGTCCGAACCTCGACCTGCTCCGCGAGATCACCTCGCGCACCCCGAAGCCGGTGATCGCGTCCGGCGGTGTCGCGACGCTCGACGACATCGCGGCGCTGCGTCAGCTCGTGCCCCTGGGCGTCGAGGGCGCGATCGTGGGCAAGGCGCTCTACGCCGGGAAGTTCACCCTCGCCGAGGCGCTGGATGTCGCCGGCGACTGACGACGCCTGCGACCACGGGCGGAGGAACCCGGGCGACTCGGCCGGCGTCCCGTGGGAGGGGCGGAGCTTCCAGGCGAACCCGCACGCCGCCGACGACGGCTCCGCCGACCCCGCCCTGCTCGCCGCCCTGCTGCGCTTCCGCGGCGGCTCGGGCTCGCAGGTCGAGGTGGTCGACGCCTTCCGCGATGCGCGCGTGCTCGTGCCCCTCATCGCCGAGAAGGGCGATGAGGGCGTGGGGCCGACCGGACTGACGGTCGACAAGACGCAGGAGCTCTCGATCGTCACGGTCGCCGCCCCCGACGGGCGTCGTGTGCAGCCGGTGTTCTCGTCGGTCGACACGATGCGACGCTGGGATGCCGCAGCCCGGCCGATCCCCGTGGAGGCGATCCGCGTGGCGCTGTCGGCGTCGAGCGAGCAGACGGACCTCATCATTCTCGACCCGGCATCCGAGACCGAGTTCGTCATCCGTCGCCCGGCGGTCTGGGCGATCGCCCAGGCTCAGCGCTGGGAGCCGAGCCACCTGTCGCCGGAGGTGTTCACCGCTCTGCGGGAGAGCATCGCTCACGAGCTGGCGGTCATCGACGTGTCGGTCGCGGCGGGGGATCCGGATGCCCGGATGCGCGGCGCGGAGCTCGTCGTCACCCTCGAGCTCGTCGACGGCCTGGAGCGCGAGACGCTGGACGCCGTGCTCGCGCGGCTCGCGCAGCGCTGGGCGGCCGATGACCGGATGGCCGTGCTGGTCGACTCGCTCACGGTGAAGCTGACGCGCTCCGCGGGCTGAGCGAGAAGCTCAGTTGACGGGGCCGGTCCACTTCTCGCCGGGTCCCTTGCCGATCGGGTCGGGGATCACGGACGCCTCGCGGAAGGCCAGCTGAAGTGAGCGCAGTCCGTCGCGCAGCGACCGGGCGTGCATGTCGCTGATCTCGGGCGCTCCGGCGGTGATGAGGCCGGCGAGGGCGTTGATGAGCTTGCGCGCCTCGTCGAGGTCGGTCTGCTCCTCGGGGGAGTCCGCCAGGCCCACCTTCACGGCCGCGGCGCTCATCAGGTGCACGGCGGTCGTCGTGATCACCTCGACGGCGGGAACGTCCGCGATGTCGCGCGTCGCGGCGCTCGCGGCGTGCTCCTGCTGCTCCCAGCGATCGTGGCGGTCATCGGGGTGCTCAGCGGGAATCGTCACTTCGGGATGCTTTCTGGTAGACTTCTGCGGGCTTCGGAGTGTCATGCTCCGATACGAAAGAGGATTCTGATCCCACCCGCGCTTGCCGTTCCAGGCTACCGGGTTCAGCACCCCGCCGGTTCCGGTGGAAAGGGTGTCACAAGCCGGTGTGTCTGACTGCACCGGCGGGTGGGGAGAACTCCGATTTCGCCCGAGATGCGACCTGCATCCCGGTGGCCGAGAACCCACGTCTTAGGAGCTCCGCATCAGCGATCCCCGTACCAATGAGCGCATCCGCGTCCCCGAGGTCCGCCTCGTCGGTCCCGCGGGTGAGCAGATCGGCGTTGTCCGCATCGAGGCAGCACTGCGTCTGGCCCAGGAGGCGGACCTCGACCTCGTCGAGGTGGCCCCCAACTCCAAGCCGCCCGTGGTCAAGATCATGGACTACGGCAAGTTCAAGTACGAGGCCGCGCAGAAGGCCAAGGAAGCGCGCCGCAACCAGGCGAACACCATCCTCAAAGAGGTCCGCTTCCGCCTGAAGATCGAGGCTCACGACTACACGACCAAGCTCAAGCGCGCCGAGGGCTTCCTCAAGGCCGGTGACAAGGTCAAGGCGATGATCCTGTTCCGCGGCCGCGAGCAGTCGCGTCCCGAGCAGGGCGTGCGTCTGCTGCGCAAGTTCGCCGAGGACGTCGCCGAGCTGGGCACCGTCGAGTCGAACCCCACCATCGACGGGCGCAACATGGTCATGGTCGTCGCCCCGCTGAAGAACAAGTCCGAGGCGAAGGCAGAGCAGAACGCCGTCCGCACCGCGAACAAGCAGGCCGCGCGCGACGCGAAGAACGGCCCGGGCACGGACTCCGAGGCGACCGACGAGTCCGAGGCGTAGCCCGCCCCCACAGCTCCCGCTTCCGAGCGGGTACCCACCGTCGCCCGCCAGGGCGCCACACGAAGGAAGAGAAGATGCCGAAGCAGAAGACCCACTCGGGTGCGAAGAAGCGCTTCAAGATCACCGGCAGCGGAAAGCTGAAGAAGCAGCAGGCCGGCATGCGCCACAACCTCGAGGTCAAGTCGAGCCGGCGCACCCGTCGCCTGAACCAGGACCAGGTCCTGTCCAAGGCAGACACCAAGGTCGCGAAGAAGCTTCTCGGTCGCTGACCGCGACGCCCGTACGAATAGGAATACGAAAATGGCAAGAGTCAAGCGCGCAGTCAACGCGCAGAAGAAGCGTCGCGTCATCCTCGAGCGCGCGTCCGGTTACCGTGGCCAGCGTTCGCGCCTGTACCGCAAGGCGAAGGAGCAGGTCACCCACTCGCTCGTCTACGCGTACCGCGACCGCCGCAAGCGCAAGGGCGACTTCCGTCGTCTGTGGATCCAGCGCATCAACGCCGCTGCCCGTCAGAACGGCATCACCTACAACCGCTTCATCCAGGGCCTCGGCCTCGCGGGTGTGCAGGTCGACCGCCGCATGCTGGCCGACCTGGCCGTGACCGACGCCGGCACCTTCACGGCACTCGTCGAGGTCGCGAAGAACGCTCTGCCCTCGGACGTCAACGCGCCGAAGGCCGCTGCCTGATCCGAGTGGTCTGCACGGGCGTCTCCCTCCGGGGAGGCGCCCGTTTCGCGTCTCCGCACCCCGGTAGACTGGCCGGGTGCTCGAGAACCCTCGCTCTCCCCGCGTCCGTGCCGTCGCCAAGCTGACCAAGCGCAGCGCCAGGGTCGAGACGGGACTCTTCCTGCTCGAGGGCCCGCAGTCGGTGCGCGAAGCGCTGCAGTACCTGCCGGACGCGATCGTCGAGCTGTTCGCGACTCCCACCGCGTGGGAGAAGCATGCCGACGTGCGCGCTCTCGCCGATGAGCGCGACGTCGAGGTCGAGTACGTCACCGAGGCGGTGCTCGCCGCCATGGCCGACACGGTGACCCCGCAGGGTCTGATCGCGGTCACACGCCAGACCCCGACGTCCGTGAAGGACATCTTCGCCGCCGAGCCGAAACTCATCGCGATCTGCGAGGAGGTCCGCGACCCCGGCAACCTCGGCACCATCATCCGCGCGGCGGACGCGGCAGGCGCGGATGCCGTGGTGCTCACCGGGCGCACCGTCGACCCGTACAACCCGAAGGTGGTGCGCTCGACGACCGGTTCTCTCTTCCACCTCCCCGTCTCCGTGGGGGGAGACCTCGACGATGTGATCCGCCGCGCCCACGCCGCGGGCATGAACGTCGTGGCCGCGGACGTGAAGGGCGACGACCTGCTCGCCGCGCGCGCCGACGGCGTGCTCGCGCAGCCCACCGCCTGGCTGTTCGGCAACGAGGCGCGCGGGCTGGATGACGATGCCCTCGCTCAGGCGGATCGGGCGCTGCGTCTGCCGATCTTCGGCCGCGCGGAATCGCTGAACCTGGCCACGGCCGCGAGCGTCTGCCTCTACGAGTCGGCGTTCGCGCAGCGCGCGGCCGACTGAGCTCCCGCCGGGCGATCTGGCCCGTGCGGGTCAGCCGAGACCCATCACGAATCGGTAAACCCGCGTGGGGTCTCCGCGACGGACGCGGCCTCTGGCCTAGTCTGTAACCCATGGCAGAGCGCAATGACGCCCTCGTGGTGGTCGAGAACGTCCAGAAGCACTACGGCGATTTCCATGCCCTGAAGGACATCGATCTGAAGGTCGACCGGGGCGAGGTGGTCGTCGTCATCGGTCCGTCCGGCTCGGGCAAGTCGACGCTGTGCCGCACGATCAACCGACTCGAGACGATCACGAGCGGCGAGATCCGCATCGACGGCAAGACGCTTCCCGCCGAGGGCAAGGGCCTCGCGAAGCTGCGCGCCGAGGTCGGCATGGTCTTCCAGTCCTTCAACCTCTTCGCGCATCTCACCATCCTCGAGAACGTCACCCTCGGGCCTATCAAGGTGCTCGGCAAGAGCAAGGCCGAGGCCGAGAAGGAGGCCATGGCGCTGCTCGAGCGCGTGGGCGTCGCGCAGCAGGCATCCAAGCTCCCTGCCCAGCTCTCCGGCGGCCAGCAGCAGCGCGTCGCGATCGCGCGCGCTCTCGCGATGCACCCGAAGGTGATGCTCTTCGACGAGCCGACCAGCGCGCTCGATCCGGAGATGATCAACGAGGTGCTCGACGTGATGGTCGGGCTCGCGAAAGAGGGCATGACGATGATCGTCGTGACCCACGAGATGGGCTTCGCGCGCAAGGCGGCCAACCGCGTCGTCTTCATGGCCGACGGCCAGATCGTCGAAGAGGCGGCACCGGAGGAGTTCTTCACCAACCCGAAGAGCACGCGCGCGAAGGACTTCCTGTCCAAGCTCCTCACCCACTGACCCCGCACCGAAACGCACCACAGCACAGAAGGAGACGCACATGCGACGCACACGAGCTCTCGCAGGGATCGGAATCGCCACGGCGGCGCTGCTGGCCCTCACCGGCTGCAACAGCGGCAGCCCCAGCAACCCGGGCGGCGGCGACGCCGGCGACGGCGGCGACACGCCGCTGTTCGAGGTCGCGAAGGACGTCACGCTCGACGGCAGCCCCACCTTCGACAAGATCGAGAAAGCCGACAAGGTGACCATCGGCGTCAAGGAGGACCAGCCCGGCCTCGGCTACCTCGACGCGACGACCGGTGAGCGCACCGGCTTCGACGTCGACATCGCCCGGTGGATCGCCGCCTCGCTCGGCTACGGCGAGGACAAGATCGAGTTCAAGCCGATCGCCTCCGCGAACCGCGAGCAGGCCATCGTCAACGGCGACATCGACTACTACGTCGGCACCTACTCGATCAACGACAAGCGCAAGGAGCAGATCGACTTCGCCGGCCCGTACTTCATCACCGGACAGGGTCTGCTCGTCGCGAAGGACGCACCGGAGGCGGACAAGCTCGAGGACTTCAACGGCAAGACCGTCTGCTCGGCCACCGGATCCACGCCGATCCAGAACATCAAGGCTAACTTCCCCGAGATCAAGACGCAGGAGTACGACCTGTACTCCGCATGCGTGCAGGACCTGATCGACGGCAAGGTCGACGCGGTCACCACCGACCAGGCCATCCTGATCGGCTACGCCGCCCAGTACCCGGACGAGGTCAAGGTCACCGGCGGACTGTTCACCGAGGAGCGCTACGGCGTCGGCCTCACCAAGGGCGATGACGCGCTGCGTGCGCACATCAACGACCTGTTCACCGAGAACAACGACATCTGGCAGGCCATCTTCGACAAGAACCTCGGCGACTCGGGGATCAAGGTCGAGCAGCCTGAGGTCGACGCGTACTGATCACCCTTCGGGGCGGCCCGCAACCGGGCCGCCCCGAACACATCCTGAGAAGGGAAGACGGCGTGGACGTCATCTTCGGAAACCTCGACCTCTGGGGTGGGGCGATCGCCAACACGCTGCTGGTGTTCTTCGTCGGCGGGCTGATCGCCCTCGTGCTCGGCATCATCGTCGGTGCGATGCGCGTCTCGCCGGTGCCGATCGCCCGCGGTGTGGGCACCGCGTACGTGAACATCATCCGCAACACCCCGCTCACGCTGGTCTTCTTCTTCTTCGTGTTCGGCTACCCGCAGCTCGGGCTGCCGGACCTGTCGAACACCGTGCTCGGCATCCTCGCCATCGGCATCTACACCGCCACCTACGTGGCGGAGGTGCTGCGAGCCGGCATCAACACCGTGCCGGTCGGCCAGGCCGAGGCCGCCCGCGCGATCGGCCTGCCGTTCGGGCAGGTCATGACGCTGATCGTGCTGCCGCAGGCGTTCCGCTCCGTGGTCCCGCCCATGATGAGCGTCTTCATCGCCCTGCTCAAGAACACCACCGTCGCCGCCGGGTTCTCGATCGCCGAGCTCGCGGCCCTGCGCGCCACCATCAACGATGCGCCCGGACGCCCCGGCAACCCGATGGAGGTCCTGCTCTGGGTCGCCGTCGTGTTCGTCGTGCTCGTGCTCGCGATGAGCGCGGTGCAGCGGCATCTCGAGAACAAGTGGAGGATCGCACGATGACCTCAGTGCTCTACGACGTCCCCGGTCCCCGGGCGATCGCGCGCAACCGCATCCTCGCCGTGATCACCATCGTCGTCGTGCTGGCTGCGATCGGCTTCGTCCTGTACCGGATGTACGCGACCGGGCAGTTCGAGCCGCAGAAGTGGTACGTCTTCACCTTCGCCAATGTCTGGAACGGCATCCTGGGCGCCCTCGGGAAGACCCTCGGCGCCTTCGCGCTCGCCGCCGTGCTCAGCGTCGTCCTCGGGTTCGTGCTCGCCATCGGCCGCCTCTCCGACCACGCCTGGGTGCGCATCCCGGTCGGCGTGGTCATCGAGCTGTTCCGCGCCGTGCCGGTGCTGGTGTTCATGATGCTGCTGTACTACGGCCTTCCGGTCATCGGCGTCGACATGGACCCGTACTGGGCGGTCGTCATCGGTCTGATGGTGTACAACGGCTCGGTGCTCGCCGAGGCGCTGCGTGCCGGCATCGAGTCGCTGCCCAAGGGCCAGAAAGAGGCCGGTTACGCGATCGGTCTGCGCAAGAGCGGCGTGATGCGCCTCATCCTGCTGCCGCAGGCGGTTCGGGCCATGCTGCCGGTGATCGTCGCGCAGCTGGTGGTCACGCTCAAGGACACCGCTCTCGGCTTCATCATCACCTACCCCGAGCTGCTGTACTACGCGAAGCTGCTCAGCTCGCAGCAGGGCCGGCCCATCCTGCAGTCGGCGTTCGTCATCGGCGGCATCTACATCCTGCTCTGCCTGCTTCTCGCCGGCGTGGCGAAGTGGGTCGAGGTGCGCACCCGCCACTCGCCGAAGACGAAGGGCTACACCCCGGATGCCGGTGGCGACCCCCGCATCCACGGCGAGTCGACGGTGACCGAGGTCATCGCGATGCAGCGCGGGGCAGGCAAGTTCGACGCCGGAACGGGCGCGCCGCCCGCTCAGATCTGACCGGCGGCCCGCCCGATCCGGGCGGGCTCAGCCGGCGATGATCGCCGCGTACGCCTCATCGAATCGGCGTCGCAGGTCGTCGTAGTAGGCCCGCTGCCCGGCATCCGGTTCGGTGCGATCGGTCTGCGGGATGATCGCGAGCGGATGCTCCGGCTGCAGCACCGACAGGGCGATCGCCGCGGCGCCGCGCATCGTGACGCGCTTGACGTTCACCACCTGGACGGGAAATCCGAGCGCCTGCGCGATCACGGACATCATCGCGGGGAAGGCGCCGGCCACACCGCCCGATCCGATCACACGCTCGATCCCCGGACTCACCTCGCGCAGCTGCTCGAACACCCGCTGGTACGAGATGGCGATGCCCTCGGCCGCCCCGCGCCACAGCTCGCGCGGGCCCGAGGCCGATGAGACCCCGGTCAGGGCGGCCCGAGCGCTCCCCGCCCATCCGGTGGCGCGCTCTCCGGTGAGGAAGGGCAGCATGAGGGGCGTGCCCTCGGCGGGGGCGGCGCGCAGCAGCATGTCGACCTCGTCGTACGAGAGCGGAGCGAGGGTCGCCTGCAGCCACAGCGTCACGCGTCCGACGTCGTTCAGCGCCCCGCCGATGATCGACTGGGTGCGCGAGATGCGATACGCCCACAGGCCGGAGGGCAGCACGTCGGGGGTTCCGTCGACGATCACGCGGATCGCACCCGAGGTGGCCGCGGACATCGCGGCGACCTCCGGCGCAGATGCCCCCACCCCGACGTTCGACGCGTAGCCGTCGGGAACGGCAGGGAACCATGCGGCTCCCTCGAGCGCCGGCCAGCGGCGTGCGACATCAGGAGAGACGGCGGTGATCGGCTCGTCAGGGTCGACGATCGGCGCGAAGCGAGACCGATCGACGCCGACCGCCGCGAGCAGCTCGTCGTCGAGCTCGCAGGTGTGCCGGTTCAGGATGCCCGCCCACGCCATCGTCGAGGTCGCCGCGCCCTCGACCCCGGCCAGCTTCGCGTACACGTACTCGCCGAGCGAGAGGAACTTCGCGGTGCGTGCGAAGACGTCGGGCTGCTCGTCCTGCAGCCAGAGCAGGCGTGGCGGGTGATAGCTGGTGTGCAGACGCGCGCCGACGCGCTGGTGCACCTCGGTCTCGTCCAGGCGCGTGCGCAGCTCGGCCAGGTGTCGTGCCGACCGTGAATCCGCGTAGGTGTAGCACGGCGTGAGGGCGGCGCCGTCGGCATCCACGCACACCAGCGAGGAGGCGAACGTGTCCATCACCACGGCGCGGATGAGTCCGGGCTCGACGCCGTCGACCACCTGCCCGATCACGTCGGCGACCTCGGCGACGATCAGATCGGCGTCGATCTCGGCGGTGCCGTCCGCCTCCTCCACGAATCGGTGATCCGCTTTCGCGATGCGCTTCCTGATCGGACGGGCATAGGCGTCGTACAGGCTGCAGCGGGTGGAGCCGGAGCCGATGTCGATGGCCAGCACATACGGTGCGGGCGCGGACACCAGGGCGATGGCCTCGGTGGTGGGCAGGTCGTTCGCGGTCATCGTCATCCCGTCGCGCTCGTCGGTCCCGGTCGATGGCGATCCTATCGGCGAGCGCTCGGTCCGGCGGCGGGCGGTCCGGCGGCGGGCGGGTCGGCATGCGGGGCGCCGGTAGACTCTTCTCTCGTGTCAGACTCGCCCGAAACACCCCAGATCACCCCAGAGGCGGTGGAGGTCGCCGTCGACGCCGCGCTCGCCGCGATCGGCGCCGCAGCCGACACGGCGCAGCTGAAGGCGGCACGTGCTGCGCACGTCGCCGAGGGCTCCCCGCTGGCCGCGCTGAATGCGGCGATGCGTCAGGTCGCCCCGGAGCACAAGGCCGCGTTCGGCAAGCTGATCGGTCAGGGCAGGGGTCGCGTGACCCAGGCGCTCGCGGCCAAGGAGACCGAGCTCGCCGAGGCCGAGACGGCCGCGCGACTCGAGGCCGAGCGCGTCGACATCACCGCCGTCGCGTCGCGCTCCCGCGTCGGCGCTCGACACCCGCTGCCCCTCATGCAGGAGCAGATCAGCGACATCTTCGTCGGCATGGGGTGGGAGGTCGCGGAGGGGCCTGAGCTCGAGCACGAGTGGTTCAACTTCGACGCGCTCAACTTCGACGAGGATCACCCCGCCCGCCAGGAGCAGGACACCTTCTACGTCGATCCGACCTCGCGTCACCTCGTGATGCGCACGCACACCAGCCCCGTGCAGGTGCGCTCCATGCTCGACCGCGAGCTGCCGATCTACGTGCTCTGCCCGGGACGCGTGTACCGCACCGACGAGTTCGACGCCACCCACCTGCCGGTGTTCACCCAGGTCGAGGGTCTCGTCGTCGACAAGGGCATCACGATGGCGCACCTGAAGGGCACCCTCGATCACCTCGCCCAGCAGCTGTTCGGGGCTGAGGCGAAGACGCGTCTGCGCACCAACTACTTCCCGTTCACCGAGCCCTCAGCCGAGTTCGACCTGTGGCACCCGACCTTCGCCGGCGGCGCACGCTGGATCGAGTGGGGCGGCTGCGGCATGGTCAACCCGAACGTGCTGCGCGCGGCGGGCATCGACCCCGAGGTGTACAGCGGATTCGCCTTCGGCATCGGCGTCGAGCGCGCCCTGATGTTCCGCAGCGATGTGAAGGACATGCGCGACATGGCAGAGGGCGATGTGCGCTTCAGCGAGCAGTTCGGGATGGTGGTGTGATGCGCGTTCCGATCTCATGGCTGCGCGAGTACGTCGATGTGGCACCGGATGCCACGGCCGAGGACGTGCTGGCGTCGTTCGTGTCCGTCGGTTTCGAAGAGGAGGACGTCCACCGCTTCGAGATCTCCGGCCCCGTGGTCGTGGGCCGGGTGCTGTCGATCGAGCCCGAGCCGCAGAAGAACGGCAAGACGATCAACTGGTGCCAGGTCGATGTCGGCGTCGAGAACGGCGGCGTGCGCGGTATCGTGTGCGGCGCTCACAACTTCGTGGTCGGCGACAAGGTCGTGGTGAGCCTGCCGGGGGCCGTCCTGCCAGGGCCGTTCCCGATCTCGGCCCGCAAGACCTACGGCCACGTCTCCGACGGCATGATCGCCTCGGCGCGCGAGCTGGGTCTCGGTGACGAGCACGACGGCATCATCGTGCTCGCCACCCTCGGGCTCGACCCGGAGGTCGGCTCGGATGCCATCGCCCTGCTGCACCTCGACGACTTCGCCGTCGACGTGAACGTCACCCCCGACCGGGGATACGCGTTCTCGCTGCGGGGACTCGCGCGCGAGTACGCGCACGCCACCGGCGGAGAGTTCCGCGACCCCGCCGAGCGGGACTTCTCGGACCTGCAGCCAGGATCCGGCTTCGACATCCGCGTCGACGACTCCTCGCCCATCCGCGGTGCGGTGGGCGCGAGCGAGTTCGTCGTGCGCGTCGTGCGGGACGTCGATCCGTCGCGCCCCACCCCGCCCTGGATGATCGCTCGGCTGAGCCTGGCCGGAATGCGCTCGCTCGGCGTGCTGATCGACATCACCAACTACGTGATGCTCGAGCTCGGCAACCCGATCCACGGGTACGACCTCGACAGACTGCAGGGCGGCATCGTCGTGCGTCGCGCGGTCGAGGGCGAGCGGATGACCACGCTCGACAGCCAGGACCGCGCCCTGCACGTCGAGGATCTGCTGATCACGGACGGCTCCGGACCCATCGGTCTCGCCGGTGTCATGGGCGGCGGCACGACCGAGATGAGCGATGAGACCCGCAACGTGCTCATCGAGGCGGCGACCTTCGACCCCGTCACGATCGCCCGCACCGCCCGGCGCCACAAGCTCCCCAGCGAGGCATCCAAGCGCTTCGAGCGCGGAGTGGACCCGCTGATCCCGTTCGTCGCCGCTCGCCGCGTGGCCGATCTGATGGTCGAGCTCGCCGGCGGAACGCTGACCGATGAGGGCGGCGCCCTCTACGCCGAGGTCGAGATCGCGGGCATCGACCTGCCCCGCGGCTTCACGCAGGGTGTCGTGGGGGTCGACTACACGGATGAGGAGATCGTCAGCGCGCTCGAGATGATCGGCGCCGAGGTGACCCCTGCGACAGGCTCGGGAGCCCCGGCACAGGGGTGGTTCGTCATCCCGCCGAGCTGGCGACGCGACCTGACCGACAAGTGGACCCTGGTCGAGGAGGTCGCGCGGATCCACGGGCTCGACCGCATCCCCTCGATCCTGCCGACCCCGCCGTCCGGGCGCGGATACACCGCGCTGCAGATCGGGCGCACGCGCGTGGCGGATGCGCTCGCCGCGGCGGGCTTCGTCGAGACTCCGTCGTTCCCGTTCACCACCGAGCAGCACAACGATCTGCACGGCTCGGCGAGCGGCGCGCACCTGCCCAGCATCCGTCTGGCCAACGCTCTCGACGGTCAGGCGCCGTTCCTGCGCCGCTCGCTCGTGCCCGGCCTCCTGCAGACCGCGCACCGCAACATCTCGCGCGGGCTGGTCGACCTGGCGCTGTTCGAGGTCGGCTCGGTGTTCGCGCCGGAAGACGGCGTCGCGTACGGCACCGACGTCGTCCCGCCGCTGGGCCAGCGTCCGTCCGACGAGACGCTCGCCGAGCTCAACGCGTCGATCCCGCCGCAGCCGCGCCTCGTCTCGGCGCTGCTGACGGGCAACATCACCCCTCGGCAGCCGGGGCGTGCGGCCGAGCACGTCGATCTCTCCGATGCGCTCGATGCGGTCCGCGTCATCGCGGTGGCCGCGGGTGTGGAGATCGACGTCGAGCAGACACAGCGCGCGGCACTGCATCCGGGTCGCGCGGGGGCATTGAGCGTGTCGGGCGAGCAGGTCGGGTACGTCGGCGAGCTGCACCCGCAGGTCTCGGCGGATGCCGATCTCCCCGGTCGCGCGTACGTGCTCGAGCTCGACCTCGATCGCGTGCTGACGCTCGCCGGGCACCGGGTCGTGGCCGAGTCGCTGTCGACGTTCCCCGCCGCGACGCAGGACGTCTCGCTGGTCGTCGGCGTCGAGGTGCCGGCGTCAGAGGTGCGCACGGCGCTCGTGGAGGGCGCAGGCGATCTGCTGGAGTCGGCGCGGCTCGTCGACGACTACCGCGGCGAGGGCCTCGGGGAGGGGCAGAAGAGCCTGAGCTTCGCCCTGCGCTTCCGGGCATCCGATCGCACCCTGACCGCGGCCGAGGCGACCGAGGCGAAGCTCGCCGGCGTGGCCGTCGCCGCGGAGCGCTTCGGGGCGACCATCCGCGACTGACCGCACGACGCCCCCGGAGCCGACCGGCTCCGGGGGCGTCGTCGTCTGCTCTGAGCGGAATCCCTTCCCCTCTTCGTGCACCGGTGCTGTCATGGCCGGATGGATCAGGTGCTCGTGCTCGGCGGAACAGGATGGCTCTCGGGGCGGATCGCACAGCGGTGGCGGGATGCCGGTGCGGAGGTGACCTGTCTGGCGCGGGGCGAGCGCCCCGCGCCGGACGGCACCGTGCTGTGCCGCGGCGATCGGGACGACCCCGGTGTCTACGACCCGCTCGCCGAGCAGCACTGGATCGAGGTGGTCGACGTCTCCTCGCGCGCCGATCACGTCACCGCGGCGCTCGCCGCGCTCGGCGACCGCGCCGATCACTGGACGTACGTGTCGTCCCTGTCGGTGTACGCGGACGACGTGACGGACGTGCTCGACGAGTCGGGTCTGCGTCACGCGCCGGCCCAGCGCGGCGACGCGTACGACTACGGTGCGCAGAAGGTCGCTGCGGAAGACGCCGTGACGGCGCTGGTCGAGAACGCGCTGATCGTGCGCCCTGGACTCATCGTCGGCGCGGGCGACCCGAGCGACCGCTTCGGGTACTGGCCGGCGGCTTTCGCCCGGGCGGGGAGCGAGCCCGTGCTGGTGCCCGAATCGGCCGACCGCTCCGTGCAGGTGGTCGACGTCGACGACCTGGCTGACGTCGTCGTCGGTGAGCTCGGGCAAGGGGTCATGAACGCCATCGGAGACGTGCATCCGCTCGCCGAGCTGCTCAGCCGCATCCGTGCCGGGGCGGGACACACCGGGGAGCTGCGGGAGGCGAGCGACGAGTGGCTGGAGGGGCACGGCGTGCAGTACTGGATGGGGGAGAGGTCGCTTCCTCTCTGGCTGCCCGCCGACATGCCCGGCTTCATGCGCCGTGACAGTTCCGCCTACCGGGCGGCCGGAGGGGTGCACCGCCCGCTCGACGAGACGATCCGCGCGGTTCTCGACGACGAGCGCACCAGGGGTCTGGACCGTGCGCGCCGCGCGGGCCTGAGTCGCGCGGACGAGCTCGCTCTCCTCGCCCAGCTGACGTCGCCCAGCTGAGTCGCCCTGACATGTCGCCCTGACACGGAGCGTCATTCCGGCCGCCCCGGTCGGTGTCCTCGCTAGACTCGCGGGCAGTGACACGGGGTGCCGCATCCGCGGCTGAGATCACACCCGTCGAACCTGATCTAGTTCGTACTAGCGAAGGGATGTCGCCCATGTGCGATCCGCTGCGTCCATCCGTCCGTATCCCGGCGGTCTCCGCCGAGCTTCTCACCCGTGTGCGGCAGATACCGCCGCTCACGCACTGCATCACGAACACCGTCGTCACGGGCTTCACCGCGAACGTGCTCCTCGCCGCGGGCGCGTCGCCCGCGATGGTGGACATCGTCGGAGAGGCCGGCATGTTCGCCCGGCTGGCCTCGGGTCTGCTGATCAACCTCGGCACCCCGACGCCGGAGCAGCGGGCGGCCAGTCGTGAAGCCGTCGCCGGAGCGAACGACGCGGGCACGCCGTGGGTCCTCGACCCGGTCGCGGTCGGCGCCCTCCCCGTGCGCACCGCCCTCGCCGGCGAGCTGGTGCGGCTGCGGCCGACGGCCGTGCGCGGCAACGCCAGTGAGATCCTCGCGCTGGCCGGCAGCGGCTCGGGCGGGCGAGGGGTGGACGCGCTGGATGACCCGGACGCCGCGCTGGATGCGGCTCGTTCCCTCGCCACCCGCTTCGGCGCCGTGGTCGCCGTCTCCGGGCCGGTCGATCTCCTCACCGACGGCACGCGCGTCATCCGGGTCGCGAACGGGGATGCACTGCTCACCCGCGTGACCGGCGGCGGCTGCGCCCTCGGGGCGCTCATGGCCGCCTTCCTCGGCGCTGCGCGTGACACCGACGCGGACGCCCTGGAGGCGGTCGCGGCGGCCACGCTCGTCTACACCCTGGCAGCCGAGCACGCGGCTCGCGTCGCCGACGGGCCCGGCAGCTTCGCGGTCGGCCTGCTCGATGCCCTCGCCGGAATCGACCCGACCGACATCGCCGCCGAGGCGCGGGTCGAGCAGCACGATGCGCCCGTCGAGGAGGTCGCGAGATGACCCGTGACCTGTCTATCCATCTGGTGACCGACTCCGCCCTGTGCGGCGAACGCGGTGTCGTCGACACGGTCCGCGAGGCCGTCGCCGGGGGCGTGAGCGTGGTGCAGCTGCGAGACAAGAGCGCCTCGGACGCGTCGGTGATCGAGCAGCTCATCGCCCTCAGCGACGTGATCGACGGCCGCGCGGCGCTCGTCGTCGACGACCGGATCGACGCGGCTCTCGAGGCGCGACGGCGGGGAGCGCGAGTCGACGGAGCGCATGTCGGGCAATCGGACATGCCGGTCGCCGAGGCGCGGCGTCTGCTCGGACCCGACGCGCTGATCGGACTCACCGCGAACACGTCCGCTCACCTCGCCGCCGTGCGCGCGCTGCCCGCCGCGACCGTCGACTATGTCGGCATCGGAGTGATCCGACCCACCAGCACCAAGCCGGACCACCCGCCTGCTCTCGGCCTCGACGGATTTGCCGCGCTCGCCGCCGAGAGCCCGGTGCCGGTCGTGGCGATCGGCGGCATCCGGACCGACGACGTCGCCGCGCTGCGCCAGGCGGGGGCGGCAGGGGTCGCCGTCGTCTCCGCCGTCTGCGCCGCGCCCGACGCCCGTCGCGCGGCGCGCGAACTCCGGCGTCGGTGGACAGGGCGCACCGTCCCGCGCGTGCTCAGCATCGCCGGCAGCGATCCCTCCGGCGGCGCGGGGATCCAGGCCGACCTCAAGTCGATCGCCGCGCACGGCGGATACGGGATGGCCGCCGTGACCGCCCTGACCGCCCAGAACACCCGCGGCGTGCACGGCGTGCACGTGCCACCGGCGGAGTTCCTGCGGGCGCAGCTGGACGCCCTCGCCGACGACATCGTGATCGACGCGGTGAAGATCGGGATGCTGGCAGACGCCGAGATCATCCGCACGGTCGCCGACTGGCTGCGGGCGCACCGCCCGCCGACGGTGGTGCTCGACCCCGTGATGGTCGCCACCAGCGGGGACCGCCTGCTCGACGCGCCGGCGGAGGCTGCGCTGCGCGAGCTCACCGGGCTCGCAGACGTGATCACCCCGAATCTGGACGAGCTCGCGGTGCTGGTGGGACGGGGCATCAGCGACTGGGACGACGCGCTGGGCGCCGCGCAGCGGCTGTCGGCCCAGACGGGAGCACTCGTGCTCGCGAAAGGCGGTCACCTCGACGGTCCGACCGTCCCGGACGCCCTCGTCGATGCGGACGGAGTCGTGGCCGCATTCGACGGCCCGCGCATCGACACGACCAGCACGCACGGCACCGGCTGCTCGCTCTCGTCGGCGATCGCCACGCTCCGGGCTGGCGGGCGGGAGTGGCCGGATGCCGTGCGCGCGTCCCGCGCCTGGCTGCGGGAATCCCTGCGCGCGGCCCACGCCCTGGACGTCGGGCGCGGACACGGGCCGGTCAGTCACTTCGCCGGGCTGTGGCACCGTGGCGGTCTGGCCACACGTCCATCCGCCGAGGAGATCCGGGATGAGTGGTGGCGCAGCGTCGCCGGAATCCGACGCGACATCGACGGGCTGCCGTTCATCCGCGCGCTGGCCGACGGATCGCTCGATCGCGAGCGGTTCCTGGCCTACCTCGCGCAGGACGCCCTGTACCTGCGGGAGTACGCACGCGTGCTCGCGGAGGCCGCGCGTCTGGCGCCGACGCCGGTCGAGCAGGCGTTCTGGGCGGAATCCGCCCGGGGCTGCATCGTGGGCGAGCTCGAGCTGCACGCCTCATGGCTGACGCCGGCGACGGGCGTCAGTGCGGAGACGTTCGACGCCGAACCGAGCGCGGTCACGACGGCCTACCTCGATCACCTGCGCGCGACGGCGTTCGCGGGTGCGTACGAGACGCTGGTCGCCGCCGTGCTGCCCTGCTTCTGGCTGTACACCGACCTCGGCATGCGGCTGCGCGCGGGGGAGTTCGGAGCGCAGACGCGGGATCCGCAGCATCCCTATGCGTCGTGGCTCGAGACGTACGCCGACCCGGATTTCGCCGCGGCGAACGAGCGCGCCATCGGCTTCGCGACCGCGGCGGCGGCGAGAGCAGACGATCGGCTCAGACGGGACATGCACCGCGCCTTCGTCGTCGCGTCCGAGCACGAACGGGCCTTCTTCGACCTTCGCTGAGACAGCAGCGCCGAGCGTGTGGATTTGCGGATCCCGCGCCCTCGGCGCTACTGTCGCCGCATGCCCTCGGTGCCACAGCCCTCGCAGACGCTCGTATTCAGCGTCGCTGCCGTGCGCCGACGTCGCAGCGGCCGCCGACTCTAGGCGACCCCGCGCCCCCGCCCTCCGCCACGCGCAGGGACCAGATCGGAGGACGCCGGTGTCGCCGCCCGGCCCGCCCATCGCTCGCATCCCGCGTCATCCTCGGGGTCGACCGAGCACCGACCGTTAAGGTAGAAGCATGACGTACTCCGTCGCCGTCTCCGGCGCATCCGGCTATGCGGGAGGCGAGATCCTGCGGCTCCTCGCCGCCCACCCCGACATCGAGATCCGCACCGTCACCGCGCACTCGAACGCCGGTCAGCCGCTCATCGAGCACCAGCCGCATCTGCGCTCCCTCGCGCACCTGACCCTGCAGGACACCACCCCCGAGATCCTCGCGGGGCACGACGTGGTCTTCCTGGCGCTTCCGCACGGCCAGTCGGGGCAGTACACCGACGCGCTGGCCGACGCGCCGCTCATCATCGATGCCGGGGCGGACCACCGCCTCACCTCGCGGGACGCGTGGGACGCCTTCTACGGCGGGGCATTCCACGAGCCGTGGGTCTACGGCGTACCGGAACTGCTCACCACCGCCGGCAAGCAGCGCGAGAACCTGCAGGGGGCGACCCGGATCGCCGCCCCCGGCTGCAACGCCTCCACCGTGGGCCTGAGCCTCGTGCCCGGCGTCGCGGCCGGCGTGATCGACCCGTCCGACATCGTCAGCGTGCTCGCCGTCGGCCCCTCCGGCGCCGGCAAGAGCCTGAAGACCACCCTTCTCGGCAGCGAGATCCTCGGCACCGCGAACCCGTACGCGGTGGGCGGCACGCACCGGCACATCCCCGAGATCCGCCAGGCTCTGGCCGCGGCATCATCCCACGCGCCCGACGACATCCGCATCTCGTTCACCCCCGTCATCGTCCCGATGGCCAGGGGCATCCTCGCCACCTCGACCGCTCCGATCGCCGCCGGCGCGACCGACGCCCAGATCCGCGACGCGTGGCAGAGCGCGTACGCAGACGAGACGTTCGTGCAGCTGCTTCCTGAAGGTCATTTCCCCCGCACGGCCGACGTGCTCGGCGCGAACACCGCGCTGATGGGTCTCGCTGTCGACCGCGCCGCGAACCGGGTGACCGTCGTCACCGCGGTCGACAATCTCGTCAAGGGTACGGCGGGCGCCGCCGTGCAGTCCATGAACATCGCGCTCGGCCTGCCCGAAGGTCGCGCCCTCACCGTGAACGGAGTCGCGCCGTGAGTGTCACCGCACCCCAGGGTTTCGAAGCATCCGGAGTCGCCGCAGGCCTGAAGAGCACAGGCAAGCCCGACGTCGCCGTCGTCGTCAACCGCGGCCCGCGCAAGATCGGAGCGGCTGTCTTCACCACCAACCGCGCCAAGGCCAACCCGATCATCTGGTCGCAGCAGGTCATCGCCGATCGCGTGGTCGAGGCGGTCGTGCTCAACTCCGGCGGCGCCAACTGCTTCACCGGTGCCTTCGGCTTCCAGACCACCCACCTCACCGCGGAGAAGGCGGCCGAGCTGCTCGACGTCAGCGCGGGTGATGTCCTGGTGTGCTCGACCGGGCTCATCGGCACCGGCGACGAGGTGTTCCGCGGCAAGGTGCTCGACGGCGTCGAACGCGGCATCGCCTCCCTTCGTGTCGACGGCGGCGACGATGCGGCGGCGGCCATCATGACGACCGACAGCGTGCCGAAGACCGCAACGGTCACCCGCGACGGCTGGACGATCGGCGGCATGGCCAAGGGCGCGGGCATGCTCGCCCCGGGGCTGGCGACCATGCTCGTCGTGATCACCACCGACGCCGACCTCGAGGCATCCCAGGCCGACGCGGCGCTGCGCAGGGCGACCGCCGTCAGCTTCGACCGGCTCGACTCCGACGGATGCATGTCGACCAACGACCAGGTCACCCTGCTCGCCAACGCCGCCAGCGGCATCCGCCCCGACCTGGACGACTTCGCCGCCGCGCTCACCGAGCTGTGCCGCGACCTCGCCGAGCAGTTGCAGGCCGACGCCGAAGGCGCGAGCCACAGCATCGCCATCGAGGTGAAGAACGCCGTCACCGAGACCGAGGCCGTCGAGGTCGGCCGATCGGTCGCACGCAACAACCTCTTCAAGGCCGCGATCTTCGGCAACGACCCGAACTGGGGCCGCGTGCTCGCCGCGATCGGCACCACCTCCGCCCAGTTCGACCCGTACGACGTCGACGTCTCGATGAACGGGGTGCGCGTGTGCACCGCGGGAGGCCCCGACCGCCCGCGCGAGGAGGTCGACCTGACGCCGCGCGAGGTGCGCATCGAGATCGACCTGAAGATGGGCGACGCGACCGCGACCATCCTCACCAACGACCTGACCCACGACTACGTGCACGAGAACAGCGCCTACGCCTCATGACAGACATCCAGGACACCCCGCCGGAAGAGGCCGCCGTCAAGGCAGCGACACTCATCGAATCCCTGCCGTGGCTGAGGAAGTTCCGCGATCAGATCGTCGTCGTCAAGTACGGCGGCAATGCGATGGTCTCCGACGAGCTGCAGGAGGCGTTCGCGCAGGACATCGCATACCTGCGCTACGTCGGCGTGCAGCCGGTCGTCGTGCACGGCGGCGGCCCGCAGATCTCGAACATGCTCGATCGACTCGCCATCCCGAGCGAGTTCAAGGGCGGTTACCGGGTGACCAACACCGAGGCGATCAGCGTGGTGCGCATGGTGCTCACGGGGCAGGTCAACCCGCAGCTCGTCGCGAAGATCAACTCGCACGGGCCCATCGCGACCGGTCTCAGCGGTGAGGACGCCGGCCTGTTCGGCGGCCGTCGACGTGGCGTCGTGATCGACGGCGAAGAGGTCGACCTCGGCCGGGTCGGCGACGTCGTCGAGGTCGACCCGACGCCCGTGCTGGATCACCTCGCCGCCGGGCGCATCCCGGTGGTCTCCTCGATCGCCCCCGACCTCGACCACCCCGGCCAGTCGCTGAACGTGAACGCGGATGCCGCGGCAGCCGCGCTCGCCGTCGCGCTCGGCGCCCGCAAGCTCGTGATCCTCACCGACGTGCCCGGCCTGTACGCCGACTGGCCGAACCGCGACTCCCTCGTCTCGCACCTCACATCCAGCTCGCTGGTCGAGCTGCTCCCCACGCTCGAGTCGGGGATGATCCCGAAGATGCGGGCATGCCTCGACGCCGTCGAGGGCGGCGTCGATGCCGCGGCCATCATCGACGGACGGGTGCCGCACTCGGTGCTGGTCGAGCTGTTCACGAGCAAGGGAATCGGCACGGAGGTGGTCAAGGATGTCTGACTGGAGCGACGACGCCGCGCGCGATCTGATGAGCCTGGGCGGGCGGCTGGCCCTGCTGACCCGGGGTGAGGGCTCGTGGGTGTGGGATGCCGACGAGAACCGCTACCTCGACTTCCTCGGCGGCATCGCGGTGAACTGCCTCGGGCACGCGCACCCGGTCTTCGTCGACGCCGTCTCACGTCAGGCCGCCACGCTGTCGCATGTGTCGAACTACTTCGCATCCCCCGCCCAGCTCGAGATCGCCGCGCGACTGAAGCGCCTGGCCGGCACCGGTGAGCAGGGCCGCGTGTACCTGGCCAACTCCGGCGCCGAGGCGAACGAGACCGCCATCAAGCTGTCCCGCCTGCACGGTGCGCGTTTCGCCGAGACCGAGGCCAGCGCCCGCACGACGATCCTCGTCGTCGAGGGGGCCTTCCACGGCCGCACGATGGGCACGCTGTCGCTGACGCCGAAGGCCGCATACCGCGACCCCTTCCAGCCCGCGGTCCCCGACGTGGTGACCGTCGAGCGCTCCGTCGAGAGCCTCGAGGCGGCATTCGCGTCGCACGCGGTGGCCGCGATGATCGTCGAGCCCATCCAGGGCGAGGCGGGGGTCGTCGAGCTGCCGGCCGGGTTCCTCGCCCGTGCCAGGGAACTCGCCACCGAGAACGACGCGCTGCTGATCCTCGACGAGGTGCAGACCGGGTCCGGACGCACGGGGGAGTGGTTCGCATTCCAGCGGGAGGGCATCACCCCGGATGCCGTGACCGTGGCCAAGAGCATCGGAGCCGGCTTCCCGCTCGGCGCCCTCATCACCTTCGGAGCGGCGAGCGACCTGTTCTACCCCGGAACCCACAACTCGACCTTCGGCGGCAACCCGCTCGCGAGCGCCGTAGCCAACGCCGTGCTCGGGCACATCGAGAGCGCGCATCTGCTCGAGAACGTCACCGCGCGCGGAGCACAGCTGCGCGATGCCGTGACCTCGCTGCCGCTCGTCGACGCGACGTCGGGCGCGGGACTGCTCATCGGCATCCACCTCACCGCACCGGCCGCCGCCGACGTCCGCGCGGCCGCGCACGAGCGCGGACTCATCGTCAACGCGCCCACGGCGGATGTCATCCGCATCGCCCCGGCGTACACGATCGGCGACGAGGAGGTCGACGAGTTCGTCTCGCGGTTCAGCGCCGCGCTCGCCGCCGTCGCCGAGACGCTCCAGGCACAGAACGCAACGACCCTCACGGAGGCTTCCGCATGACCCGTCACCTGCTGCGCGACGACGACCTCACCCCCGCCGAGCAGGCGGAGATCCTCGATCTCGCGCTCGAGCTCAAGAAGGACCGCTGGGCGAACAAGGCGCTCGCAGGTCCCCAGACCGTCGCGGTGATCTTCGACAAGTCCTCCACGCGCACCCGTGTCTCGTTCGCGGTCGGGATAGCCGATCTCGGCGGATCACCGCTGATCATCTCGACGGCGAACAGCCAGCTCGGCGGCAAGGAGACACCCTCCGACACGGCACGCGTGCTCGAGCGTCAGGTTGCGGCCATCGTGTGGCGCACCTACGCGCAGTCTGGCCTGGAGGAGATGGCGCGCGGCACCCGGGTTCCCGTCGTCAACGCGCTGTCCGACGACTTCCACCCCTGCCAGCTGCTGGCCGACCTGCTCACGATCCGCGAGCACAAGGGCGACCTGAAGGGGCTCACCCTGTCGTTCTTCGGCGACGGCCGCAGCAACATGGCGCATTCGTACGCGCTGGCCGGAGTGACCGCCGGGATGCACGTGCGCATCGCCTCTCCCGAGGCCTACGCGCCACGCCCTGATGTGGTCGCCGCCGCGCAGTCGCGTGCGGCGCAGACCGGCGGCTCGATCACGCTGATCTCCGACCCGCGCGAGGCCGCCGTCGGCGCCGACGTGGTCGTCACCGACACCTGGGTGTCGATGGGCAAGGAGGAGGAGAAGATCGAGCGGCTGCGCGATCTCGGCGGGTACAAGGTCACCACCGGTGTCATGTCGCAGGCGGCATCGGATGCCATCTTCATCCACTGCCTGCCCGCCGACCGCGGCTACGAGGTCGACTCCGAGGTCATCGACGGCCCGCAGAGCGTCGTCTGGGATGAGGCGGAGAACCGTCTGCACGCGCAGAAGGCGCTGCTGGTGTGGCTGCTCGGCAAGCAGGAGGCGGCAGCGTGAGCGGCCACGGCACGAACGAGGGCGCACTCTGGGGTGCGCGCTTCGCCGGGGGGCCCTCGCCGGAGCTGGCCGAGCTGAGCCGGTCGACGCATTTCGACTGGATCCTCGCCCCGTACGACATCGCGGGATCGCACGCGCACGCCACGGCGCTGGAGGCGGCGGGGTACCTCGAAGCCGATGAGGCCCGCATCATGCACGAGGGGCTCGACGCCCTCGCCGCACGCATCGCAGACGGCACGCTGCTGCCCGACCCGGGTGACGAGGACGTGCACGGTGCGCTCGAGAAGGCGCTCATCGCCGAGGTCGGTGCCGATGTGGGCGGCCGGCTGCGCGCCGGTCGCAGCCGCAACGACCAGATCGCGACGCTCGTGCGGATGTACCTCATCGACCACGCGCGGATCATCGCGAAGCACCTGCTGCGCGTGATCGACGCGCTGGTCGCCCAGGCCGAAGCCCACCCCGGCGCCATCCTGCCGGGGCGCACGCACCTGCAGCACGCGCAGCCGGTGCTGCTCGCCCACCATCTCCAGGCGCACGCCTGGCCGCTCGTGCGCGAGCTCGAGCGCCTCGTCGACTGGCGGCGTCGCGCCGGCGCCTCGCCGTACGGCGGGGGAGCGCTCGCCGGCTCCACCCTGGGGCTCGACCCCGCGCTCGTGGCGCGCGAGCTCCGGTTGGACCGCCCGGCCGAGAATTCGCTCGACGGCACCTCGGCTCGCGATGTGGTGGCGGAGTTCGCGTTCATCGCGGCGATGACCGGCATCGACCTGTCGCGTCTGAGTGAGGAGATCATCCTCTGGAACACACGGGAGTTCGGCTTCGTCACGCTCGACGATGCCTACTCGACCGGGTCGAGCATCATGCCGCAGAAGAAGAATCCCGACATCGCCGAGCTCGCCCGCGGCAAGTCGGGCAGGCTGATCGGCAACCTGTCCGGGCTGCTCGCCACGCTCAAGGGCCTGCCTCTGGCATACAACCGCGACCTGCAGGAGGACAAGGAGCCCGTCTTCGACTCGGTGCAGACGCTCGAAGTGGTGCTGCCCGCGTTCGCCGGCATGATCGCCACGCTGCGCTTCGACACCGAGCGGATGGCGCAGCTCGCGCCACAGGGCTTCTCGCTCGCGACGGACGTCGCGGAGTGGCTGGTCAAGCGCCGGGTGCCGTTCCGCGACGCCCACGAGATCTCGGGTGCGCTGGTGCGTGCCTGCGAGGAGCGGAGCATCGGTCTCGAGGATGCGGATGACGAGCTGCTGCGCTCGGTGTCGGAGCACCTGACCGCCGAGGTGCGCGACGTGCTCTCGATCGAGGGTTCCGTGGCATCGCGGTCGGGTGTCGGCGGCACGGCCCCGGAGCGCGTCGCCGAGCAGCGGGCCGAGCTTGTGGCCCGTGCGCAGGCCGCGGCGCACGCCCTCGGTCTCTGATACTCGGGGGCTTCGCCTGATATCCACCAGACATGAGTGATTCGCTTATTATCGCGAGACATCAGTGATAACCTTATGGCATGGTGATCGCAGTCACGGCCGACATCATCGGCTCCCGGCAGCTCGACGACCGCGCCGTCGCGCAGCAGCACTTCGACGCGGCGATCGCTCGCGTGCAGCGCGATCTCCCTGTGGCTGCGCAGCCGCTTCGGCCCACGGTCGGCGACGAGCAGCAGGGGGTGTATCCCACGCTGGACGGCGCACTGGCCTCTCTGCTGCTGATCCGTCTCGCGCTGCCGGACGGTGTGGAGTTCCGCTTCGGGATCGGCGTCGGCGATGTGGGGCGCATCCCCTCCGCCGCGTCCAGGGACGGCATTCCGGAGGGGCCGGGATGGTGGGCCGCCCGCAGCGCCATCGAGCACGTGCAGACGCTGCAGAAGCGTGCCGCCCCCGAGGCCCGCAGCTGGATCGTCGTGCACGAGAGCGCGCAGATGCCGCGTGAGCAGGTGCGGTGGGCCAACGCCTACCTGCTCGCACGCGACGAACTCGTCGGCGGGATGCGAGAGCGCCTGCGTCGCCTCACCTACGGTCGATGCCTCGGTCTCACCCAGCGTGAGCTCGCCGAGCAGGAGGGCATCACGCAGTCAGCCGTGTCGCAGGCGCTGACGGCCGCGGGGGCCGCGGCTGTGGTCGAGGGGTTCCGGCTGCTCGACGTCGACTGACGGGGCAGCCCTGATCACACCAGGCTGAGGCGCAGGATCAGCCCAGGCTGAGGCGCACGATCAGCCCGATCGCTCCCGCCCAGAGCAGGCTGGCGAGCGTGCCGATGATGAAGCGCTCCCGCGCCTCGGCCTCGGCCAGCTCGGGGAATCGACCGATGCCCTTCACGGCGATGATCGCCGCGATCGCCTCGGGGAACCCGACGGCGATGGCAAGCACCGTGCAGATCCGCTCGAGGTAGCCGATCACCGTGCCCCCGCGCATGAGCGTGCGCACGTGCGCGGGATCGGCGTGCTGGGCGGCGACGATGAGGATGCCGCCGTCCTCCGTCTCCCGCACGCGCTTGCCCGTGGCGATGTCCAGCGCACGACGGGTGAACGGATTGCCTCCGAGCGTCGCGGCGCCGATGCCGATCACCGTCATCGGCACGCCGATGGCGGGCATCGCGATCGGGCGGACGACGATGGCGATCGTCACCGCAGTCACGAGCAGAACCGCGCACAGCACCATCGGCGGCGTCGACGGCCTGCGCACGCCGAGCAGGGAGAGCACCAGCACGACGAGCAGCACGATCCCGATGATCGCGGAGAGCACGGCGGAGGTGAGCGGATCGACCGGCGACATCCCGACAGCATCGCACGGGCATCCGACAGCCCGACGGGTCGGGAGCGCGTGTCCCGCGCTGATAATCTGGAACGCGTGTCGAATCCCGCTCTGACGACCGCCTCCGTGGCGCTCGATCCCACGTTCGAGAACGTGTGGGACGAGCTGCTGTGGCGCGGCCTCGTCCACGTGTCCACCGATCAGGAGGCGCTGCGCGCCCTTCTCGCCGGGGACCCGATCACCTATTACTGCGGATTCGACCCGACCGCGCCCAGCCTGCATCTCGGCAACCTCGTGCAGCTGCTCACCCTGCGCCGCATCCAGCTCGCCGGTCACAGGCCGCTCGGCCTCGTCGGCGGATCGACCGGCCTGATCGGGGATCCTCGCCCGACCGCGGAGCGCACGCTGAACACGCCCGAGACGGTCCAGGAGTGGGTGCAGCGCCTGCGTACGCAGGTCGAGCGCTTCCTCAGCTTCGAGGGCGAGAACGCCGCCCGCATCGTGAACAACCTCGACTGGACGGCGCCGATGAGCGCCATCGACTTCCTGCGCGAGATCGGCAAGCACTACCGTGTCGGCACGATGCTGAAGAAGGACGCGGTGGCAGCCCGTCTGAACTCGGATGCCGGCATCAGCTACACCGAGTTCAGCTACCAGATCCTGCAGGGCATGGACTTCCTGGAGCTGTTCCGCTCGTACGACTGCGTGCTGCAGACGGGCGGCAGCGACCAGTGGGGCAACCTCACCAGCGGCACCGATCTCATCCACCGTGTCGAGGGGGCCTCGGCGCATGCGATCGGCACTCCGCTCATCACCAACAGCGACGGCACCAAGTTCGGCAAGAGCGAGGGCAACGCGGTCTGGCTCGACGCCGACATGTGCAGCCCGTACCGGATGTACCAGTTCTGGCTCAGCACCGCCGACGCGGACGTGATCGAGCGGCTCAAGGTGTTCACATTCCTGACCCGAGCCGAGATCGAGGAGTACGCGGCTCTCGTCGAGAGCGAGCCGTTCCGCCGCGCGGCGCAGAAGCGTCTCGCGCTCGAGGTGTGCGCCACCGTGCACGGCATCGAGGCGACGGCCGCGGTGATCGCGGCGTCGGAGGCGCTGTTCGGTCAGGGCGACCTGAGTGGACTCGATCCGGCGACCCTGCGCACGGCGCTGGACGAGCTGCCGAATGCGACGATGCCCGCCGGCACGCCGGTGGTCGAGGCGCTCGTCGCGACGGGTCTGGTGACCAGCGCATCCGAAGCTCGGCGCGCCATCGCCCAGGGTGGTGTCTCGCTCGACGGTGCGAAGGTCGCCGACGACGAGACCACCGTCCAGGGCACACTGCCCGGCGGTGTCTCGGTGCTGCGCCGCGGCAAGAAGACCCTGGCGGGCGTCTTCGTGGAGTGAGGCCGCTCTGCGCGGCGGCCCAGCTTCGCGGCCCGGGGGTGCAGTAGCATCGGACAGCTGACGCTGTCCGCAAGCACTCGAGGAGCTGGTCCCCTTGCCCAAGGAAGCACATGTCCGCCGTACCGTCCCGCGCCGCGCCACGCGCCGGCTGCAGGTCGATGACGTCCTGGTCGTCCGCAAGAGCCGTCTGAGAACGGCGATCTCGGGCACCGTCGTCGGCAACTTCATGGAGTGGTTCGACTTCGGGGTCTACGGCTATCTGGCCGTCACGCTCGCCGTCGTCTTCACCGGCGATCTGCCGGGCTCGTGGGGGCTGCTGATCACGCTGCTCGGCTTCGCCATCTCGTTCCTCGTGCGCCCGCTGGGTGGGATCGTGCTGGGTCCGCTGGGCGATCGCATCGGTCGTCAGCGCGTCCTGTTCCTCACGATGGCGATGATGGCGGTCGCGACCGGCCTCATCGGCGTGCTGCCCACCTCAGCGCAGATCGGCCTGTGGGCGATCATCCCGCTCTACCTGCTGAAGATGGTGCAGGGCTTCTCCACGGGTGGCGAGTACGCCGGTGCGACCACCTACGTCTCGGAGTTCTCGCCCGACCGCAGCCGCGGTTACTGGTCGTCGTTCCTCGACGTCGGCTCGTACGTCGGCTTCGCGGCCGGTGCCAGCGCGGTGGCGGTGACCACGTGGATCACCGAGAGCCTGTCCGGCCCGGACGCCATGACCGAGTACGGCTGGCGCATTCCGTTCCTCATCGCCATCCCGCTCGGTGCGGTCGCGATCTGGTTCCGGCTGCGCATTCCCGAGACCCCTGCCTACGAAGCGGAGGAGAGCGCCGGGCTCACCCGCACCGACGCCGACGACCCGTTGGCGCGCCAGGGGATCGCGGGCATCTTCCGCCACTACTGGCGTCAGATCCTCATCGGCGTCGCCCTCGTGTCGGCGACGAACACCGCCGGGTACGCCCTCACCAGCTACATGCCGACGTACCTCGAGAAGGAAGTGGGCGTGTCGAACCTCATGGCCGCGCTCGCCACCGTGCCGGTGCTCGTCGTGATGAGCGCGTGCCTGCCGTTGATCGGGCGACTGTCCGACCGCATCGGCCGACGGCCGGTGTACGGCATCGCCGTCGGGTCGACGATCCTGCTCATGGTGCCGGCGTTCGCGGTCATGCAGATCGGCGAGGAGTGGGCCGTCATGATCGCGCTCGCCATGGTCGCCATCCCGGTGGCGTTCTATGTGGCGATCTCGGCTTCTGCGCTGCCGGCGCTCTTCCCGACGGCGTCGCGATTCGGCGCGATGGCCATCGCGTACAACCTCGCCGTGTCGCTGTTCGGCGGCACGACGCCGCTGTTCAGTCAGGCGCTGATCGAGCTGACCGGGAACGTGTACATGCCCGCGTTCTACATCATGTTCTTCGCGGCGCTGGGCGGCATCGCGCTGCTGAGCATGCGCGAGACCGCGCAGCGGCCGCTGCTGGGTTCGGTGCCGACGGTCGAGAGCGTGGCGGAGGCGGAGGAGCTCGTGGCGGGGCAGGACGAGAACCCGTTCATCGACACCCGCACGATGCCCCTCGCCGTGGTCGGCGCCGAGACCGACGGCGCGGACGCGCGCGAGCAGTCGCCTGACGTCTGAGCCACGCCCCACCCGGAGACCGCATGCCGTTCACGCCCAGTCACGCCGTCGTGGCGCTGCCGCTGCTGCGCACACGGCTGGTGCCGGCCGCCCTCGCGATCGGGGCGATGACACCTGACCTGCCGCTGTTCACGCGCGGCCTTGGCCCGGGGTACCTGTTCACGCACTCGGCGGCGAACGTCGTGTACACGGCGCTCATCGCGCTCGCGCTGCTGCTGATCTGGCGGGTGGTGCTGCGGCCGGGGCTCGTCGCCCTCGCGCCGGCCGCCCTCGCGCGACGCCTGCCGGCGGACTGGGCGCTCTCCGGCGCAGCGACAGCGCGGGATGCCCTCCGCGGGCGCGGGGGACGAAGCGGGCCGTGGCTGCTCGCGGTGTCACTCGTGCTCGGAGTGCTCTCGCACATCGGCTGGGACCTGTTCACCCACGACGGGCGCTGGGGTGTCGAGGTACTCCCCGCGCTGCAGCAGATGTGGGGACCGCTGCCGGGATACAAGTGGCTGCAGCACGGCTCGAGCGTCATCGGGCTGCTGGTGATCGCCGGGTTCGCGTTGCGGTGGCTGCGGCACCGCCCGGCGCGACCGCTGACGCACCGCACCCCCGGCTGGCTGAGATGGCTGTGGATGCTGGCGCTGCCCGCCCTGCTGGGCGTCGCGTGGGTGCTCGGGTCGGCGGCATCCGGACCCGACGTCACGATGCAGCAGCTGGCCTACCGCACCCTGCCTGCAGCATCCGGCCTGTGGGGAGCGCTGACACTCGGGCTGTGCGCCCTGATCGTCACCATTCGGCGGGGTCCCCGCCCCACGGACGAGGTGGCGCGAACCACTCCGGCGACCCTGGCCAGCGCACCGCAGGAGCGACGGTGGTGACGACGCGGCCTGCCACATCGAACTCCTGAGTGAGCACCGCGCGGGGCGCCGGTACCACCGGATGCTCGCCGCGCGGCATCCCGAGCAGCTCCGCCGCCACTCTCCGCAGAGAGGTGCGCACGTACCAGCCGCCGCCGCTGCGTGCGCGCCCATGCAGGGCATCGACGATCGCGGCGGCGAGCAGATAGCCGGCGGAATGGTCCAGCACCTGCGCGGGCAGGGCGCCGGGTGCGGATCCGTCGGCCGATTCGAGCCACGAGATGCCGGATTCGGCCTGCACCAGGCTGTCGAAGCCGCGCGGTGAGTCCGCTCCCGGCCACGCGCTCAGCTGGGCGATGACGAGGTGCGGATGCCGTTCGGCGAGCAGCTCGGGTGACAGCCCGAGCCGCCGCATAGCCGTCGGCCGGTAGCCGAGCACGACCACGTCGGCCTCGGCGAGCAGCCGGTGGAGGCGGGATGCCTCCAGCGCCACGTCGAGCAGCGCGGAGCGCTTGCCGTGTCCGGTGTCGAAGTGCTGCCACTCGGGTTCGGGGAGGTGCGGCGGATCGAGACGCAGCACGTCCGCTCCCGCGAAGGCGAGCATGCGGGTGGCCACGGGACCGGCGATCACGCGGGTGAGGTCGAGCACGCGCACGCCCGCCAGTGGAGCGGTCGTCGAGTCCGACGGCAGTGGACGCACGGGGGAGTCCGCCAGCCGACGCGTCTGCACGAGCGGATGCTCTCGAAGCATCGCGTCACGCTGCGGATCCTCGCGGTGCACGACCACGCACAGTCCGCCCGCCCCGGTGATGTCTTCGCGGGCCTCGCCGGCCGACATGGCCGCCAGCCTGGTGGAGACGTCGCCGGACGAGGCGTCCAGCGGCAGCCCGAGGCCTGCGCGGAGCGCGGATGCGTGATGCGGATAGTTGCCGTGGGTGCGAACCCAGCCATCGCCCGTGCGCCAGAACCGCGACAGAGACGACCAGACGTCGGGCGCCTCGCCGTCGACGAGCAGGTGCCGGTCGCTGCGATAGGCGCCCGCGATCCGGTCGGGGTCGGGCGGCGCGATGTCATCGGGGGAGAGCGCCGCGCCCACGGCGCAGACGCTCCGCTACGCGAGCTCGCCCGCCGCCAGGCGGGAGGACAACGGCACGGGATGCCGGGGTGCCATGTGCTGCATAGGCCGACACTACGCCCGGAGAGCCGCACGAACACGGGCGATCCGGTGGCCGGTTCTCGGTGCGACACGCCCGGGGGTGGGTGGTGATTTGCCGGTTGAGTGGGATCGGCGTAAATTATTACTTGTTCGCCCCAAGCGGTTGAGCGGAAGGCCTGAAGGGCCTGGCTCCCCTCCAAGTAGCGAACCACCCACCTTCACTCCGGTCCATTTGCTGGTTCGGAGGGGCTGTTAGGCCCGGGGAGTGTGGTTCCCGGTTCGGGTGTTGTCGATTTGACATGCTCGTCGGATGGGATAGGCTGGAGCGGCTGCCTCGTGAGGGGCGGTGGATGTCTTCACCTTGATCGTTACGGCGTGTCGGATTTGACGGCCTGGTCGGGGAGATATACGATTGTGAAGTTGCCCTGCGCTTCTTGCCCTGATGGGGTGGGTGTGCGGGTGCGTCCGATCCTTGAGAACTCAACAGCGTGCACTTGTCAAATGCCAAATTATCCTCGTCCAACCCTTGTGGGGGTTGGTTGAGAATTCCTTTGGATCAATTTATATGAATGTCAGCAATGATGTTCGTCTCTTTTGGTCAGTTTCAAACTCGCTGCGTGACCGTTTTCCCGGTTGTGTATGCATTTCTTTTTTACGGAGAGTTTGATCCTGGCTCAGGATGAACGCTGGCGGCGTGCTTAACACATGCAAGTCGAACGATGAAGCCCAGCTTGCTGGGTGGATTAGTGGCGAACGGGTGAGTAACACGTGAGCAACCTGCCCCTGACTCTGGGATAAGCGCTGGAAACGGCGTCTAATACTGGATATGTCCCGTCACCGCATGGTGTGCGGGTGGAAAGATTTTTCGGTTGGGGATGGGCTCGCGGCCTATCAGCTTGTTGGTGAGGTAATGGCTCACCAAGGCGTCGACGGGTAGCCGGCCTGAGAGGGTGACCGGCCACACTGGGACTGAGACACGGCCCAGACTCCTACGGGAGGCAGCAGTGGGGAATATTGCACAATGGGCGGAAGCCTGATGCAGCAACGCCGCGTGAGGGATGACGGCCTTCGGGTTGTAAACCTCTTTTAGCAGGGAAGAAGCGAAAGTGACGGTACCTGCAGAAAAAGCACCGGCTAACTACGTGCCAGCAGCCGCGGTAATACGTAGGGTGCAAGCGTTATCCGGAATTATTGGGCGTAAAGAGCTCGTAGGCGGTCTGTCGCGTCTGCTGTGAAATTCCGAGGCTCAACCTCGGGCTTGCAGTGGGTACGGGCAGACTAGAGTGCGGTAGGGGAGATTGGAATTCCTGGTGTAGCGGTGGAATGCGCAGATATCAGGAGGAACACCGATGGCGAAGGCAGATCTCTGGGCCGTAACTGACGCTGAGGAGCGAAAGGGTGGGGAGCAAACAGGCTTAGATACCCTGGTAGTCCACCCCGTAAACGTTGGGAACTAGTTGTGGGGTCCTTTCCACGGATTCCGTGACGCAGCTAACGCATTAAGTTCCCCGCCTGGGGAGTACGGCCGCAAGGCTAAAACTCAAAGGAATTGACGGGGACCCGCACAAGCGGCGGAGCATGCGGATTAATTCGATGCAACGCGAAGAACCTTACCAAGGCTTGACATACACGAGAACGGGCCAGAAATGGTCAACTCTTTGGACACTCGTGAACAGGTGGTGCATGGTTGTCGTCAGCTCGTGTCGTGAGATGTTGGGTTAAGTCCCGCAACGAGCGCAACCCTCGTTCTATGTTGCCAGCACGTAATGGTGGGAACTCATGGGATACTGCCGGGGTCAACTCGGAGGAAGGTGGGGATGACGTCAAATCATCATGCCCCTTATGTCTTGGGCTTCACGCATGCTACAATGGCCGGTACAATGGGCTGCGATACCGTAAGGTGGAGCGAATCCCAAAAAGCCGGTCCCAGTTCGGATTGAGGTCTGCAACTCGACCTCATGAAGTCGGAGTCGCTAGTAATCGCAGATCAGCAACGCTGCGGTGAATACGTTCCCGGGTCTTGTACACACCGCCCGTCAAGTCATGAAAGTCGGTAACACCTGAAGCCGGTGGCCTAACCCCTTGTGGGAGGGAGCTGTCGAAGGTGGGATCGGTAATTAGGACTAAGTCGTAACAAGGTAGCCGTACCGGAAGGTGCGGCTGGATCACCTCCTTTCTAAGGAGCACTGCAGGACTTCGGTTCTGACAGAGCCGGATTCACGCCGAATGTGTGTGACCGGAGCTCATGGGTGGAACATTTGACATGGCATTCGATCTGAGGATTTGAGTTAGTACGCAGCTTGCTGTGGGAACGCTTGGTCTGAGGGTGGGGTGCCTGCACGCTGTTGGGTCCTGAGGGACCGGGCCGGCCTCTTCTTTCGGGGAGTGGGTCGTTCTGTTTCCTTGTGGCCCTTACTTCTGTTGCCGTATGGCAGTGGGGGTGGGGGACCGCCCGTACTTTGAGAACTACACAGTGGACGCGAGCATCTTAAAGAAAACCGAACCGGATCTTTTCCTGGATCTGGTTCATCTCATGTGATTTCAAGTCTTTAAGAGCAAACGGTGGATGCCTTGGCATCTGGAGCCGAAGAAGGACGTAGCAATCTGCGATAAGCCTCGGGGAACTGATAAGCGAGTTTTGATCCGAGGGTGTCCGAATGGGGAAACCCCGCCAGGCGTTTGTGCGACCTGGTGACTCCCGCCTGAATATATAGGGCGGGTAGAGGGAACGTGGGGAAGTGAAACATCTCAGTACCCACAGGAAGAGAAAACAACAGTGATTCCGTGAGTAGTGGCGAGCGAAAGCGGATGAGGCTAAACCGGGTGTGTGTTATAGCCGGCAGGCGTTGCATGCCCGGGGTTGCGGGACTTTTCGTATCATTCTGCCGAGTGGTGAACGTGATGTGACGATATAGACGAACCGTCTTGAAAGGCGGGCCATAGTGGGTGCCAGCCCCGTAGTCGAAATGTTGTGTGCAGCGTGAAGAGTATCCCAAGTAGCACGGGGCCCGAGAAATCCCGTGTGAATCTGTCAGGACCACCTGATAAGCCTAAATACTCCCAGATGACCGATAGCGGACAAGTACCGTGAGGGAAAGGTGAAAAGTACCCCGGGAGGGGAGTGAAATAGTACCTGAAACCGTTTGCTTACAAACCGTTGGAGCCTCCTTAGTAGGGGTGACAGCGTGCCTTTTGAAGAATGAGCCTGCGAGTTAGTGATATGTGGCGAGGTTAACCCGTGTGGGGTAGCCGTAGCGAAAGCGAGTCTGAATAGGGCGTTTTTAGTCGCATGTTCTAGACCCGAAGCGAAGTGATCTATCCATGGCCAGGTTGAAGCACGTGTAAGAGCGTGTGGAGGACCGAACCCACTTAGGTTGAAAACTGAGGGGATGAGCTGTGGATAGGGGTGAAAGGCCAATCAAACTTCGTGATAGCTGGTTCTCTCCGAAATGCATTTAGGTGCAGCGTTGCGTGTTTCTTGCCGGAGGTAGAGCTACTGGATGGCCGATGGGCCTCACCAGGTTACTGACGTCAGCCAAACTCCGAATGCCGGTAAGTGAGAGCGCAGCAGTGAGACTGTGGGGGATAAGCTTCATAGTCGAGAGGGAAACAACCCAGACCACCATCTAAGGTCCCAAAGCGCGTGCTAAGTGGAAAAGGATGTGGAGTTGCTTAGACAACCAGGAGGTTGGCTTAGAAGCAGCCACCCTTGAAAGAGTGCGTAATAGCTCACTGGTCAAGTGATTCCGCGCCGACAATGTAACGGGGCTCAAGCACGCCACCGAAGTTGTGGCATTAACATTTTTGGTAGGCCTTCGTGGTCCAGCCGTGTTGATGGGTAGGAGAGCGTCGTGTGGCGAGTGAAGCGGCGGTGTGAACCAGCCGTGGACGCCACACGAGTGAGAATGCAGGCATGAGTAGCGAAAGACGTGTGAGAAACACGTCCTCCGGAAGACCAAGGGTTCCAGGGTCAAGCTAATCTTCCCTGGGTAAGTCGGGACCTAAGGCGAGGCCGACAGGCGTAGTCGATGGACAACGGGTTGATATTCCCGTACCGGCGAAGAACCGCCCCAGTCAATCCAGTAATGCTAAGTGTCCAAAGCCATCCATCGGACCCTTCGGGGTTCACCGGGTGGTGGAGCACACGACCCTATGCTGGTGCGGCTAGCGTATTAACAGGTGTGACGCAGGAAGGTAGCCCAGCCAGGCGATGGTTGTCCTGGTGCAAGTGCGTAGGCCGAGTCATAGGCAAATCCGTGACTCATACAGGCTGAGACACGATGCGAATGAAAAGTGGGTGATCCTATGCTGCCAAGAAAAGCATCGACGCGAGGTTCAAGCCGCCCGTACCCCAAACCGACTCAGGTGGTCAGGTAGAGAATACCAAGGAGATCGAGAGAATCGTGGTTAAGGAACTCGGCAAAATGCCCCCGTAACTTCGGGAGAAGGGGGGCCACCCGCTTATACGGATTTACTCCGAAAAGGGTGTGGTGGCCGCAGAGACTAGTGGGTAGCGACTGTTTACTAAAAACACAGGTCCGTGCGAAGACGCAAGTCGATGTATACGGACTGACGCCTGCCCGGTGCTGGAAGGTTAAGAGGACCGGTTAGCCGCAAGGCGAAGCTGAGAATTTAAGCCCCAGTAAACGGCGGTGGTAACTATAACCATCCTAAGGTAGCGAAATTCCTTGTCGGGTAAGTTCCGACCTGCACGAATGGCGTAACGACTTCCCAACTGTCTCAACCGCGAACTCGGCGAAATTGCATTACGAGTAAAGATGCTCGTTACGCGCAGCAGGACGGAAAGACCCCGTGACCTTTACTACAGCTTGGTATTGGTGTTCGGTGTGGCTTGTGTAGGATAGGTGGGAGACTGTGAAACCGTGACGCCAGTTACGGTGGAGTCATTGTTGAAATACCACTCTGGTCATATTGGATATCTAACTTCGAACCGTGATCCGGTTCAGGGACAGTGCCTGGTGGGTAGTTTAACTGGGGCGGTTGCCTCCCAAAAAGTAACGGAGGCGCCCAAAGGTTCCCTCAACCTGGTTGGCAATCAGGTGGCGAGTGTAAGTGCACAAGGGAGCTTGACTGTGAGACTGACAGGTCGAGCAGGGACGAAAGTCGGGACTAGTGATCCGGCAGTGGCTTGTGGAAGCGCTGTCGCTCAACGGATAAAAGGTACCTCGGGGATAACAGGCTGATCTTGCCCAAGAGTCCATATCGACGGCATGGTTTGGCACCTCGATGTCGGCTCGTCGCATCCTGGGGCTGGAGTAGGTCCCAAGGGTTGGGCTGTTCGCCCATTAAAGCGGTACGCGAGCTGGGTTTAGAACGTCGTGAGACAGTTCGGTCCCTATCCGCTGCGCGCGTAGGAAGTTTGAGAGGATCTGACCCTAGTACGAGAGGACCGGGTTGGACGAACCTCTGGTGTGCCAGTTGTTCCGCCAGGAGCACCGCTGGTTAGCTACGTTCGGGATGGATAACCGCTGAAAGCATCTAAGCGGGAAGCCGGCCTCAAGATGAGACTTCCATACCCTTCGGGGTGAGAGGCTCCCAGCCAGACGACTGGGTTGATAGGCCAGATGTGGAAGCGTGGCAACACGTGCAGCTGACTGGTACTAATAAGCCGATGACTTGATAACACTCCTTCTTGCGGAGCTTGCGTCCACTTTGTGGTTCTCGACGTACGGTCGGAACCAAACAACACACTCCACGCGAGTGATGTTGCCGAT